>JBGSOE010000402.1:0-2772 GCA_041739295.1 Thiohalobacterales bacterium
GTGCTTTCACCATGCCGGGCTTGTACCGCGTTGTCGATGGGATTGATGTCTTTGATCCGAAATTCAATATTGTTTCGCCGGGCGCGGATGCCGAGGTGTATTTTCCCTACAGCGACACGGAGCGGCGGCTGGGTTCGCTCACAGACGAAATCGAATCTCTTATCTGGGGTGCACCGACGGAGACCGCCCGTGGTGAACTACGTGGCCGCGATAAACCGCTGTTGTTCAGCATGGCGCGCCTGGATCACATCAAGAATATTACGGGTCTGGTTGAGTGGTTTGGCGCCAACGAAAAGTTGCGCAGTCAGGCAAACTTGCTGGTTATTGCCGGGCATGTCGATGCCGATCAATCGAGCGATCGCGAAGAACAGGAACAGATTGCACGTATGCATGAGCTGATGGATCAGTATGGCTTGGATGCAGAGGTGCGCTGGCTGGGCTGCCATCTCGATAAGCACCTGTCTGGCGAATTGTATCGTTACATTGCCGATAAGCGCGGCGCCTTTGTACAGCCGGCACTGTTTGAGGCTTTCGGTCTGACCGTGATCGAGGCCATGGCGTCGGGGTTGCCGACCTTCGCCACTCGCTATGGCGGGCCGCGGGAGATTATTGAACATGGTGTTTCCGGGTTTCATATCGACCCGAATCATGGTGAAGAAGCTGCAGACCTCATGGCCGAATTTTTGCAGCGCTGCGTCAGTGAGCCGTCCCATTGGCAGAGCCTGTCATCAGGCGCCATCGCACGAGTGCGCAGCCACTACACCTGGGAGTTGTATGCGGAGCGCATGATGACACTTTCCCGCATTTACGGTTTCTGGAAATATGTCACCAACCTGGAGCGTGACGAAACGCGGCGGTACCTGGAGATGTTCTACGGCCTGCAGTTCCGTCCGCTTGCACAGAGTGTTGGCAATAGCTAATACCAGAGCAGTCGATCCGGTACTGACGCGCCGTCCCCGCACCTCCGTGCTACGCACGCCCGTGGGTCGGCGCTGACTTGGAGATGTTCTACGGCCTATAATCATTGCGGTAATATTCATTCGCGGCGGTGTATGACTTGGCCGATGAATCATAACCCTAAAAAAAACATTGCGGCCACGGAAACACACGGAAGACACTGAAACACAGTACATTCCTGGAGCGACTATTCACCACCTTGCGGGTGATGGAGGTACCGGCGTGAAGCGTATGATCTGGTCCGTGTTTTTCCGTGTGATGCCGTGGCAAATGCAGTTTATAGGATAACTATTGATTCGGCGCCGATCTGCACGTAGGGTGTGGTGAGCGACACGAACCGCATCACGAGTTTGCGCATCAAGGCATTGATAGGGCGACAGCGCCACGCATAGAGTCTATTCAAGGTGAAGTATGAATCTTTGGCTACAGGAACTAGAACAAAGCTTCGAACAGCTGGATACCCGCGCCAAATTGCTAGAGGCGTTGGATATTATTGAAGACCAGGCCAAGGCTTTGGATGAGGCCGAGCAGGAAGCGGCGGGTCGGCTGGTGTTGGAGTTAAATCGTCGTCTGGATGAACTTCCGGGATAACCACGCACCACGGATTGTGAGATGCAGGCAGCGTACTACGCATTGCGCCGCTTCAGTCCTCCCTGCCAGGACATGATTCAGGTTGTGGATGTTGGGGATGCGCGCGCCCCTTCAACCGATGGCCGCCATTGGATGGTGCGCCGGCAAAGTCCCAACGTTCGCTCTACAGCCAGCGTAGTCGCCGATAGTGCCGCCGCCACGGCAGACCATCTGATGAAATCCCGCAACGACCGCCCGCCGCTACCGTTCCCGCAACAGGATCAGGTCGAACTCTGGTTATTGAACAAACACAATCTACTCCCGCAGGCGCTAGCCAAAACACGTCGCGCTGTCGAGGATATCGACGCCGTTAAAGATCCCATCTGGCGACCGTTTCTTACCAACAATAGTGGTTTCCAGTGTGCAGAGCTGACCGAGTCGGTGCTGGCGCGCAGGCCTGCCACGCCTGTGCCACCGCGGGCGCAGGATGTGTTGGAGCGAAAAGTGAATCTGGCGGCTCGACCCTTACCTGTCTTGCAGTGGTTTCAGCGTCTAGCGGATGGTAGTGGTATCGGCCACGGCGGAATGCGTGTCGACGGGCAATTGTTGGGACGGTGTTTGCCGCGCGAGGCCCTTCGGGAGCTGCTGGTGACCGACGCCAGGGAAGTTGCCAAGGTGCGTGCGTTGGTGCGGGATTATCATGCCTGGCATGCGTCGCTACTATTAGTACATCAGAATCTGTCGCAGGTAACCCGCTACTGGCTGGAAACTGCGGCTCACAGGCGCCCCGCAAAGCTGCTGGACAACTACGCGCTGGTATCTGCCAAATTGATCCAGGCGAGCTGAATGCGTGGGCGAATCGATGTCGACATTGGTGGATGCATTGCGTGAATCCTTGGCAGGCGTGGATTATCTCTGTGATTCGCCCCTGGGTGAGCAGACAGTCAGAGTCCGTTTCATCGGACGCTTCGAACAACAGGAGGTAGTCTGGGATGCCGAGCTCATCGCGCTTGCGGCAACGGCCATAGAGGGTGCACAGTTTATCGACATCGGTATGCCAGGAGAGCGTGGGCTACCCATCAAGATTGGATTGCAGGTTGCATGTATCGATCGGCCTACCTTGCACAAAGCGCTTATCATGGTGCGCAACTACAAAGGCCTGCGTACCGGTCGGCATGAGTTCGGTTCCGAAGTGCCTGCCGCCGACGTTGATAGTCGGGTTGATCGGCGTTAGGTGGGGCGACA
>JBGSOE010000404.1:0-8321 GCA_041739295.1 Thiohalobacterales bacterium
CAAGTTAATAATAATGTATAAGTTATAGTAAAAATGTCGATCCATCGCAGAATAACCGGCATATCAGCGCCAAATGCGGTAGCTTCCGACATATCAAGCAACTTGGCCTGGGCTGAGCGACAGCGAAACCCGGGCTACTAAACTACCAGGTTACAGAATCAAGTACGCTCACCCCTTGCACCCTATCCGAATGGAAAATCATGTCCGACAAGAAGCTGACTTTGAGAACACCTGACGAGGCGGAGGCGGTCTTCTATGAGGCCTTCAGTCATTGCGACACGGACGTCATGTCCGCCTTATGGGCGGACGGGAACGTGGTTTGCGTGCATCCGGGGTCCGACGCCATCGTCGGGCATGCCAATGTCGCGCGAAGTTGGGCGCATATCTTCAGCAACGCGCAACCGCCCGCCATCAAATTCTCGGTCGAGAAACGACTGAACTCGGATGACCTTGCCGTGCATATCGTGCACGAGGAAATCGGCGCAGGCGGGGACGCGGTCGCGCGGGTGCTGGCCACGAATGTCTACCAGAAATACGCGCAAGGCTGGTTGATGGTGGAACACCACGCCTCGGTTGTTCCCAACCGTTCACGCGCGGAAACGATTCAGTAAACGCGCGTGTCGAGATAAAGAGGCAGATACGTAGGCTTTTAGCGAACGTAACCCCCGTCATTACGAGGGGCGCAGCGACGCGGTACAAGCGAGCTTGCGAGCGCAGCGCGGTAATCTCAACCTTCATTGGTATGCTCCGCATACGGGTGTTATAAAACATGCGTTCCTGCACGGCCATGTCTCACCGCAGTCAGTGCTCCGCGCAGTGTGAAGTTACAGCGGAAACTAAATGACATGAAGCTAACCATTACGCCTCTGTCTCTTGTTTACCGCCTGGTCCAGGTGCGGCCCGGCGAACTGCGCGCGCTGGTCTGGTCGTTCCTGTATTTTTTCTCGCTCTTCTGCAGTTATTACATCTTGCGTCCGGTACGTGATGAGATGGGCATTCAGGGCGGTGTCGACACGCTGCACTGGGTGTTCACCGGCACCTTTCTCGTCATGCTGGCGGCGGTACCGTTGTATGGTTGGGCCGTGGCGCGGCTGCCACGGCGTCGCTTGTTGCCAGCGGTGTATCTGTTTTTTATTGTCAATCTGCTGGTTTTTTATGGCTTGATGCGCGCCGGGATCGCGCCGGCGGCGACAGCGCGAGCATTCTTCATCTGGGTAAGTGTATTCAATCTGTTTGTGGTGTCGGTGTTCTGGAGTTTCATGGCCGATATCTTCAGCAACGCCCAGGCGCGGAGGTTGTTCGGGTTTATCGCCGCGGGTGGCAGCGCGGGCGCGGTGACGGGGCCGGGATTGACAACCTGGTTGGCACCGACACTCGGGCCGACCAATCTGCTGTTGATATCGACTATCTTTTTAATGGTCACATTGCTGTGCATTGCTCAGCTGCTGAAAGCCGCCGGGACGGGAGCAAGCCCGACTGTACAGGCCGAACCGGCTGAACAGGGTGCCGGCGGTGGGTTATGGGCCGGGCTGCGCCAAGTACTGGCATCGCCGTATCTCCTGGGTATTTGTGTGTATGTGTTGCTCTACACGACCTTGTCGACCTTTCTGTATTTCGAGCAGGCGCATATTGTCCAGGCGGCGTTCGCGGATTCGGGTGAGCGCACGCGCTTGTTCGCGGTGATCGATCTGGCAGTCAATGTGCTGACCATCGCGGCGCAGGTATTCTTCACGGCACGCGTGGTGGCTTGGCTGGGCGTGAGCGGGGCACTGCTATTGATTCCGTTGGGCCTGGCGCTTGGGCTGTTGGCGCTGGGTGCATTTCCGGGGCTGGTGGTACTGGTCGTGGTGCAGGTGCTGCGTCGCGCAGGAAACTACGCCATCGCAAAACCGGCCCGCGAAATGCTGTTCACCGTGGTCGAGCGTGAAGAGCGTTACAAGGCCAAGAGTGTCATCGATACACTGGTCTATCGCGGCGGCGACGCGGCCAGTGCCTGGTTGTACGCGGGCTTGTCTGCGCTCGGTCTGGGCTTGAGCGCGATCGCCTTCATCGGCGTGCCGATGGCGCTGGTCTGGGCGTATAACGGGCTGGTGTTGGGACGGCAGCAGGATCGCTTGCGCGAGCAGATGCAGCAGAGGAGTGCAGGACATGAAAACGAAACCACATGATGCGAATACGGGTTGGTTGCAACGCGAGTTCAGTCGACGTCAGCTGCTCAGTTGGTTGATCAAGTTGGGTGTCGGCGCGGGAATTGGCCTGAACGCGGGGGTTGTGTCTGCCTCGGCGTCTGCATCAGCGTCTGCATCGGCAGCGACAGCGGAGGCAAACGATGAGTTAATCTTGCGGGCCATCCCGCGCAGCGGCGAGCGTATTCCCGTCCTTGGCCTGGGGAGCTCGGATACTTTCGAAGTGGGCACCTCGGACGCCGAACGCGCCGCAGTGCGTGAGGTGCTCGCGGAGTATGTTCGACTGGGCGGACGCGTGGTCGACACCTCGCCCATGTACGGCACCGCCGAAACGGTGATCGGCGATGTCGCAGAAGGACTTGGGATACAAGATAAACTGTGGCTGGCGACCAAGGTCTGGACGCGTGGCCGCGACGCCGGGATTGAGCAGATGGAGGAATCCATGCTGCGGCTGGGCACGGAGCGTATCGATCTGATGCAAGTGCACAACCTGATCGATACCCAGACCCATTTAGCGACCTTGCGGGAATGGAAGGAGCAGGGCCGCATCCGCTACTTCGGTGTGACGCACTATGAGGTCGATGCCTATGAGGATATCGCGCGTCTGATCCGTAACGAGAATTTGGACTTCGTGCAGTTCAATTATTCCATTGCAACCCGTGAGGCCGAACGGATGCTGTTACCGCTCGCGGCCGAACAGCAGACGGCGGTGCTGATCAACCGTGCTTATGAAGACGGCCGGTTGTTCGCACAGGTGCGCGGCAAGCCTTTGCCGGAATGGGCTGCGGAGTTCGATTGCAACAGTTGGGGACAGTTTTTTCTGAAATACGTCATCTCACATCCGGCCGTCACCTGTGTGATCCCCGCGACCAGCAAAGTCAAACATCTCATCGACAATATGCGTGCAGGCCGCGGTCGTTTGCCGGATGCCGCCCAGCGCGCGCGAATGGTCGCGTATTTTGAGTCGCTGTGATTCGTATTGACGTAGATTCCCTTCCCCCTCCGGGAGAAGGGCAGGATGAGGGGGATACCTTTTGTTGCACTATTCCATTTTGATCCCCACTATTTCCCCTCTCCGTCCGGGAGAGGGCAGGGGTGAGGGTGGTTTTTCACCAGACCAACTCGCCTGGCTGCACAAAATAAAAGACCAGATCGCCCAAAATGCCGAAATGACGGTAGAAGACGTTAACTACATCTCCTTTAACCAGGAGTGTGGCTTGTTAAAGGCGAGAGAGCTTTTCGGTAACGAGCTGGAACCGCTTATCAGTGAACTTAACGGTTTTTTAATTGCATAACAGGGAAGAAACTGCGATGGAAAAACAGCAAATTGAGATTTACCAAACGGATGATGGGCAAACCCAGATCGACGTACGATTTGAACAGGATTCAATCTGGTTATCTCAGACCCAAATGGCAGAATTGTTTGATAAAGACAGTGACACCATTGGCCTGCACCTGAAAAATATCTATGAATCCGGCGAGTTAGATCAGCCGGCAACTACCGAGGAATCCTCGGTAGTTAGACAGGAAGGCACGCGCGAGGTTAAAAGAAAGATCAGATTTTATAATCTTGATGCAATAATTTCGGTTGGCTATCGGGTAAATTCAATAAAAGGCACCCAATTCCGCATATGGGCGACACAGCGCCTGCGCGAATATTTGACCAAGGGCTATATCCTCAATCAGCAACGCTTTGAACAAAACGCCAAAGAGCTGGAAGCGGCACTGTCACTAATCAAAAAAACGGCCAAATCACCCGACATCACTGCTGAGGCCGGTAGTGGTCTGGTTGAAATCGTCAGTCGCTATACCCAAACCTTTTTATGGCTGCAGCGCTACGATGAAGGGTTGCTTGTAGAACCTCATGGACAGGCTGGCGGAGTATTACCCACCGAAGCCCAAGCAAAGCAAGCATTAGCCGGTTAAAAAACCAACCTCATCCAGCGCGGAGAAGCCACCGAACTATTCGCTCTAGAACGCGCCGATGGTCTGGCTTCTATATTGGGCAACCTGGATCAAACGGCATTCGGTGAACCTGCTTACCCAAGCATAGAAAGCAAAGCCGCACACTTTTTATATTTCATGGTAAAAAACCATCCCTTTACCGACGGTAAGGTAATCCCCCCGAAAAGTAGCAGTGCCCAGAAGTAGAATTTTCTCGTAATGTACTCTGAGGAGGTTCTACATGAAAAAGTCCCGTTACACCGACAGTCAGATTTTAAACATACTCAAGCAAGCCGAGGCCGGTACGCCGGTGCCCGAGCTCTGTCGAGAACACGGCATGAGCAGCGCGGCGTTCTACAAGTGGCGCGCCAAGTATGGCGGCATGGATGCGTCGCTGATGGCCCGCTTGAGGGAGCTTGAGGACGAGAACCGTCGTCTCAAGAAGATGTATGCCGAGGAACGGCTCAAAGCCGAGATCCTCCAGGAGGCAATGGCAAAAAAATGGTGAGGCCATCGTCCCGTCGGGCGATGGCCAAAGAGGCTGTGATTCAGAGCGGCGTCAGCATTCGCGCGGCCTGCATGGCCTTCCTGATCAGTGAGACCTGTTACCGCTATCAGTCGACGTTATCAGACGAGAACATCGAGATCGCGGACTGGCTTATCCGCCTGACACACAACCAGCGCAACTGGGGCTTTGGTTTGTGTTTTCTGTTTTTGCGCAACGTCAAAGGCTTCGGTTGGAACCATAAACGCGTGTATCGCATCTACTGTGAGCTGGAGCTGAACCTGCGTATTAAGCCCAAGAAACGCTTGGTGCGCGAGACGCCGGAACCGCTGTCGGTTCCTGAGTCTATCAACCAGGTATGGTCAATGGATTTCATGCATGATCGATTATCGGATGGCCGTGCGTTTCGGTTATTCAATGTCATTGACGATTTTAATCGTGAAGGACTCTGCATCGAAGTGGACTTTTCGCTGCCAGCTGAGCGCGTGATTCGTGCCTTGGAACAGATCATGGAGTGGCGTGGAAAGCCTCGGGCATTGCGTTGCGATAACGGCCCGGAGTACATCAGCATCGCACTGAAGACCTGGGCCGAGAATCACGACATACAGCTGGACTATATCGAACCTGGTAAGCCACAACAGAATGCCTATGTCGAACGCTACAACCGCACTGTTCGTTATGACTGGCTGGCGCAATACCTATTTGAATCTATCGCCGATGTTCAGAACTTCGCGACACATTGGCTCTGGACATATAACCACGAGCGTCCGAATATGGCTCTGGGAGGCATCACTCCAAAACAGAAGTTGGCCCTGGTGGCTTAGCTCTACTTCTTACACCAGCTACTAATGGGGAGATTACCCATGTCCATAAGCCTGGATGAAATCCGGCTCAAGATCAGACGGACAGACTCCTGAGTATTGCTTGCCTGAACGGCCCAGGTGATAACCATTTCCAGGCTGGCAATAGCGGTGAATACTCTGTTCCCAACCAATTTGGTAAGCATCAAGGTTAAATGCTACACCGTGCTTGGCGCAGCCTTTACGGTGCTGACTTATACGAGCTTCTGACCATCCTTGAACACCGTCCTCATAGCCAATGATGACATCGAGGGCGATCACCTGGTCGAGTATGGGTACGATCAACCTCCGTGTTTCCTGGGTCACTATTGGATGGAAGGGGAGCCTGAGCCGTTGGCGCGCAATATCGCTTGCGTGGATTTCAGTGTGGCGAAGGGTGGCGGTAAATTGGTTGCCTATCGCTGGGATGGCGAGCAAGAGCTGTCTGGCGACAAGTTTGTCTGGGTTGATCGCCTGGAGGGGAATTGATTGCGAAGTTAAAGGGGGCGCCACCTTTTAATGAGCCATGGACTAGGCGAAAAGGGCGTTTATGCTTCCTATACCCACCATTGAACGGCGCATAGACCGCTGTGACAACAGTTCCGCGTCCGTATTGTCGGAAATACCGCTACTGCAGCGTTTGCAGGTTGAGGATCGCATCGAGCACCGCGCCGAGCAGGGAATCCGAACCGTTGGTGTTGTTGCCATATTGGCGACGGTCATAGTAGCCGTCTTCATAGCCGCGCTGGAAGCCTTCGCGGAAATAGTGGTTGTAGTCTTCCTGGCGCACGTAGCGACCGTCGTAGCCATAGTTGGCGTCCTCGTAGGCAAATGACTGCTTGTAGTCGTAGCGCCAGTTGTCCTGGTTGTCCGCACGCCCGGCCTGTAAGCCTTCCTGGTATCCGTTGTTCAAGGCTTTCCGCAGCATGTCGGCGCCGTACTGATTGGTCTCGTAATCGCTTCCGTCGCGGTGGTAGCGGTAGTTCGGGGCCGTGTAGTAATACGGGTCGTTGTTGTAGTCGTAGCGGTCGTCCGGCAATTGCGACTGTTGCAGGCGCAGGTGCTCGTAGTACGCTTGCTGGAACCGCTGGTGCGCTAAGCGTTTTTGCTCCTGAAGCAGTTGCGCATTGCGCTGGGCGATGGCCTGCTGGTGCGCGATGATCCTGCGGTACTGCGCCAGGTTCTCTTGCTGCTGGCGGATGCGCTCTTGCTGTTGCTGTTGCGAGAGGCGCTGTTGCTGCTGATGCGCTTTCTTATGGTCATTATTATCTTTATCGTCCTTTTCGTTGTGCTTGTCCTGTTTCATCTCGGGCTTATGCTCGTTCGCGCCATTCGATTCTGGTGGCGCGTAGCTTGGGGAGCTGATCGCCGCCAGTGCCGCGCTGATCACGATTGTCATTACGATTCGATTCAAGCTGCTGATGTTCATCGCACATCTCCACAATGAGTCCTACGGATACCCCACGAACCCTGCCATGGTGCATTCAATACATAGCGTAAGGCTGCGCCATTGAATCCAGGCCGGTCTGTACGATGGAGCACATAAAGCCGCCCAGAGCGGGCCGGGTGCAGTCGGGAATTAAAGGAATTAAAGGGGTCAGTACCACTGCTGTCCCACATGATTATTACGAAAGCTTATTGAATGTAGCTATTCCAGTGTTACCTAGTGTTGAGGGGGTATGTGGACATGAAAATCCAAAACAACACAACGTCGACCGCGCAAGTGGGTATCCAGTAAGTCACTGATTAACGGGGGGCACAAAATTCCTGGATTCCCGCCTGCGCGGGAATGACGGATATGTGGGACAGCAGTGGTACCGACCCCTTTAATGGGTGGCCGCCGGAATCTGTTCTGCACCTTCACCAAGCTAGGTGTCGCCAAGCTCTCTTTCACGAAGACGTCGCGTCATGGCGCACCGGGCATGGACAACGAGTCCGCCGTCGCATCCCGATACAACGTCACTCTTGCCACGCAAAGGTCTGCTTGGAAGGCGCGGCCGATGGCCACGATGCCGATGCGTTCGAGTCGTGTAAGGTTCAGCGGTTTGCTGATGCGATACGCGGTGAAATCAGTGAACGGCAGACGCACGGTCTGCCAGCCGGGTGTGGCGGTGAAGTCGGCGCGGTAGGACTGCCAGGGCAGCCAGTTATCAGTGGTTCTGAGGTGCAGGTTGTAGCGCTCGCCGTTGCCGTAGACGTCCAGCAGCAGACCGTTGTAAGACGTCGCGTCGAAGGCTGCGGTGTTCGTCAGATCGAGTGCCGCCTGCACGAAGCCGCCATTGTTTTCCAGTCGCACCTCGCCGCGCAGATGCAGGCAGTCACGATCGTCGATGTGATCCGCGAGCAATGTACCTTGCGATACGCCGCCCATCACACCATCGGTGACCAGACGCCAGCGGGTACCGAGCGCCGATTCATAATCGCCGTGAGTGCGGTCATCGATAATCAAAAGGTCATCCGCCATGACATTCGTCCAGCAGAAGACGGCGAGGGCGCCGGCCTTTAGGATTGGGTGCAGTCTGTGCATAGTATGCTTCATGGGTTTGGTTACCAGATATTTGGGGTAAGTGTAAAAACTCATGCAACATTAGTTCAACTTTGAGCTCTGCGGTGTTGGATATCACAGTTAGCTAGAGGTTGCGGAAGTTTGAGTTTTTACTCTGGCCCCAAATCGCCTCTAGTTTTGGTCGGCCGCAGGATGTGGCCACCGCCCGATTACACAATCACCATATCACCATCAAGGAGGATGGAGCATGGATAAGGACATCATCCCGATCGCGCAGATCGAGGAGCGGATTTATGTGCTTCGAGGCAAGCGGGTCATGCTGGATGCGGACTTGGCTGAAC
>JBGSOE010000420.1:0-2846 GCA_041739295.1 Thiohalobacterales bacterium
CTAGTATCGCAGCAGCGTTGCCGTCAGAAGCGAAAACGTCCATCGCAACAACTATCCCCGTAGCCGCGCCTGCAACTGCACCTAAAGATTCACGCGCGACGCTCACAGTAACGCAAACCACCAAGCGCCGCACTCAGGCCATTCAACGCGAGACACCGCCTGCAGATGCCATCGCAAGCGAGTCTGCACCGGTGTCTGCAACGACCACCGCGAAAGCCTCAGAGACGCTTACATTAGCCGCCAGCGAACACTCTTCGGACAACAACTGGGCCGAACTCATGACGCTGTTGCATCAGGCCATCGATCGCAACAAACGTTATCCGCAAAGTGCATTACGCATGGGACGTGAAGGATCGGCGCGCATCGACTTCCAGCTTGGACCCGATGGCCATATAGAAGACCTGAACGTCGGCGCCTCCAGCGGCGTGCACGCCCTGGATCTCGCCGCCTCCCGTGCCGTGCGCGACATCGCACCATTTCCGGCGGCAAACCGCTACCTGGAGCGGACACAACGCTTTCAAGTGGATGTGGTGTTCCGGATCAATTAACCTAAAAAAATCATTTCAGCCACGGAAACACACGGAAGACACTGAAACACAGTGCATTACTGGAGCGACTATTCACCACCTTGCGGGTGATGGCGGTGCCGGCGTTAAGCGTATGATCTTGTCTGTGTGTTTCCGTGTGTTTCCGTGGCAAATGCGGTTTATAGGATTAAGGCCGGTATACAATGACCGAATCGGCAGGTCAATCAAGGTGACCCATGGGCAACCGCTTATCCAAAATCTACACCCGCACCGGGGACAAAGGTGACACCGGGCTCGGTGATGGTTCGCGCGTCAACAAAGATAGCCTGCGTGTTGAGGCCTTCGGCTGCGTCGATGAACTGAACAGCCACATCGGCCTGTTGCTGGCACAGACAACCCTACCCGACACAATTCGCACCACACTCACCGACATTCAGCATGATCTTTTCGATCTTGGTGGCGAGTTATGCATTCCCGGTCATCTGGCCATCAATGAGCATCATGTAGCGCGTCTCGAACAGGCGCTCGACACCTTGAATGCCACACTGCCACCGCTCAAGGAATTCATTCTGCCGGGTGGGAATATCGCTGCGGCCAGCGCACACGTTGCCCGTACGGTCTGCAGACGCGCGGAACGCCGCGCGGTAACTCTCGCACGCAGTGAATCGGTTAACGCACAGGTCATCGCCTATCTGAACCGCTTATCTGATTTGCTGTTCGTAATCGCGCGCACCCTCGCGCGCGAAGACGGTGGTGAAGTCCTCTGGAAACGAGACCGATGAGCTGTTTCGTCGACAACCTGCGTGATCTGCCTTCCGTGGAGCACATCGCGCGACTTGAACTGCTTGACCCTGCGGGCGCGATTATTGGCGTTATCGAGAACCGTCCGGGCAGCGCGGGATCGGTCGCGGTCTATCATGCCGTGACAGCGCCGAATGGCGACCTCGACCGCTATGCCGCTGAACAGGCCGTGCAGCTCTACGCCGAGCATGTTGCGGACGCCCGTGCACAACCGGGGAGACATCCGAACATCGATCGTTTGTTTCAGATTATTGATGATGATGGATGCTTGATAGTTCACAGCATCAAACATCTCGCATAAAGCTGCTATTGAATCATCTCATTGCGCGTCATTCAGACATGCGCCGGAATGACGAGCTAATAAGCCACCGCGGGTCGGATGCACCAATCCCGCCATACACAGCGAAGTTGGTACGGAATAGGAGGCTGCCATTTTAAAGTCTCCGACATTCGCATCCACTCCAACCCTCGTTTAGACTGCGCAACTCACACACTGCAAGATTATTGAGCATTACATGCTGGCATGACATAGATATGCTCGACTTGAGAACTTCACCACCCTCTCCCCAACCCTCTCCCGCCCCGGCGGTAGAGGGAGTTATCCTCCCGCCCGGCAGTAAAGGGGGTTATCCCCTCTCCCCGCTTGCGGGGAGAGGGTTAGGGAGAGGGGAGTTTGTGTCATCCCGACTGGTAATGATCAATAAGCACACATGAAAGAACCCGTTGTCGTTATCGGTATCGGTGAGCTCGGCGCGGTATTTGCCCGCGGACTACTGCGCCTAGGTCATCCGGTGCATCCTATCACTCGCGATATGGATATGGCCGCGGAGGCTGTGGCATTGCCAAGTCCGCTGATGGTCCTGCTCGCCGTCGCCGAAAAAGATCTGCATGCCACACTGAGTGCCATCCCTAAACCCTGGCAAGATCGCCTTGCGCTACTGCAGAACGAACTACTACCACGCGATTGGGAACAAGCCAAGTTACCGCAGCCAACCGTGATTTCAATCTGGTTCGAGAAGAAGAAGGGACAGGATTCCAAAGTGCTGATTCCTTCACCCGCGTTTGGCACGCACGCCAAATTATTGAGCGACGCTCTGGAAGGCATCGGCATTGCCACTCGCGTAGTGGTCACGGCAGATGAACTGCTGTTTGAGCTGGTACGCAAGAACGTCTACATCGTCACCACCAACATCGCCGGCCTGGTCGTCGGCGGCACCGTCGCCGAACTCTGGCGTGACCATGAGGCATTGGCTCGCGAGGTGGCTCTGGAAGTCATCGACATTCAGGAACAACTCACCGGCAAACATTTCGACACTGAGGCGCTGATCACCGGCATGCTCGAGGCCTTCGATGGCGATCCACAGCATGGTTGCATGGGCCGCAGCGCGCCGGCCCGATTGCGCCGGGCACTGGAAGAAGCGGATGCGTCTGGATTGACCGTGCCAAAGTTGCGTGAAATCGCCAAGGCGCATCTGCCCGATTGAGAATCGTAGGGTGTGGTGAGCGCAGCGAACCGCA
>JBGSOE010000423.1:0-7742 GCA_041739295.1 Thiohalobacterales bacterium
CAGATCTTCAGCTCTGTCCCCGTTGTGGTACCACACAATCAAGCGGAACCACCCAACAATCATCTCTGACGACCGCCGCGGCTTCGTTAGACCACGTGGTCCGCACGGACGGGGACAGAGCTGAAGATCTGTCCCCACTTCGGTGGAGCATTACGCGGTGGGCATGACCTAGCGTCTTTTCGTCTTGGCGCGAGAGGTATGACAGACACCGATACCCGGCAAAAAATATTCACTCACCAGCAACGGCTTACCACCAAGCCGGAACACCGAGCGCCTTCCCCAGATCTCCTCGGGCCTGCGCTTGAGACCCTGAACTGCGGCAGCATAAAGCCGATGGCCGTTCTGGATCGGGGCAACTTCCACCGGACCCCGAACCATATGCGGATCGGCAAATAGCACCGCACCCAGCGGACGATTGCCCAAATGTGCAAGATGCCGCTGTTTGCCGCTCAAAGTGTTTACCGGAATGACCGTCCGCGCAAATACCCAGGGGCGCCCGTCACAGAGTAGATGCACTTCGCGGATCAATGCCTTTCGTCTCTGCCGCAATCCCAGCGCGAGATATTCGTCCAACCGTGGCCGCCCCCAACCCTGCTGCTCTACGCGCACGCTGAATGTCCCAGCACATGCCTGCTGCACCCTCCGCGTAAGCGAGGTCGCATCAAACAACCAGCAACGCAACTCATTGGATGGTTGGCGAAAGAGTAGTTGATGCTTGCGCAGCCAGCGCATGCACGGCGCATGATTTGAATGAGGCATTACTAGCAATCCAAATTGGGGTGCCATTATGGCACAAGCAGCCGATGTTTCTCGTTAACCCATATAATTTACGCTCAAACAAATCGTCGGACGCGGCCTTCGGCCTGAACGGCTGTTCATCACAGCTGTCACCGTGATGAACATTAAGATGGCTATCTTCTTTACCGTAACAACTTCGCGTTGTACCGCGAGGTTGATTCATCCGACCTACGGTTAATATGCGCAGTCCGCAGATCGGATTCAACGGCGTTCGCCGCGCGTCCGACAATCATGCATGACAAGCGTCGTTACACCTCGCCATAGCGACTGGCATCACCCAACCAGCGACGGATCAGCGGCGCAGCGCTCTCAGGATAGGATTCCAACAAAGTTTCTGCCGCCTGCTCCACGCTTGGCAACAGATCCTGATCGCGCAGCAGATCTGCGATGCGCAGACTGAGCAGTCCGGTTTGACGCGTACCCAGCACCTCACCGGGACCGCGCAATTCCAAATCGCGGCGCGCTATCTCGAAACCATCGGTGGTATCGCGCAGCACACCCAGCCGCGCGCGCGCCTGTTCCGACAGCGGGCCGCGGTACATCAACACACAGCTGCTTTGTGCCGCACCGCGGCCGACGCGCCCGCGCAACTGGTGCAACTGCGCCAATCCCAAGCGCTCGGCATTCTCAACAATCATCAGCGAGGCATTCGGCACATCGACACCCACCTCGATAACCGTGGTCGCTACCAGCAGATTCAGCTCACCGGCCTTGAAGCTCGCCATCACGGCTTCTTTGTCATTCGATTTCATACGCCCATGCACCAGACCCACATGTAACTCCGGCAGCGCTTCGGCCAGCTGCACCGCGGTGTCTTCGGCAGCCTGACATTGCAGCGCCTCGGATTCCTCAATCAGCGTACACACCCAATAGGCCTGACGCCCTTGCGAGCAGGCCTGGCGCACACGCTCAACTATCTCGGGGCGGCGGTTATCGGGGATCACCACGGTCTGTACCGGCGAGCGTCCCGGCGGCAGCTCATCAATGATTGAGGCGTCCAGATCTGCATACAGCGTCATCGCCAGGGTGCGTGGGATTGGCGTCGCGGTCATGGTCAACTGATGTGGTCGCGTCTCGCCTTGCTTGCCTTTATCGCGCAATGCCAGACGCTGATGCACACCAAAGCGATGCTGCTCATCGACAATCACCAGACCCAAGTGCGCAAACTGCACATCCTCCTGAAACAAGGCATGCGTGCCCACCATCATGGATGCGGCACCGGTGGCGATGGCATCCAGCGTCACACTGCGCGCCTTGCCCTTGATCTTGCCCGACAGCCAGGCAACATCAAGCCCCAGCGGTATCATCCAGGCATGGAAATTCCGGTAGTGCTGTTCGGCCAGCAGCTCCGTCGGCGCCATGATCGCAACCTGCGCACCGGCCTCGACCGCCTGCAACGCGGCCAGGGCTGCAACCACCGTCTTGCCGGAGCCGACGTCACCCTGCACCAAGCGCAGCATAGGATGATCGCGGCATAAATCCGCGGCGATCTCCTCGACCACCCGCTGTTGCGCTGCGGTGAGTGTGAAGGCGAGTGCGGCGAGAAAGCGCGCACGCAGTCTGCCATCGCCCCGCAACACCGGTGCCAGCTGTGCCTTGGCAGCATAGCGCAGCTGACGCAGACTCAGGTGATGCGCGAGCAGTTCTTCGAAGACCAACCGTTGCTGCGAAGGATGCCGGCCGGATTCTAATTCAGCGACACTGGCTTCGGGTGGAGGACGGTGCACGTAGCGGATCGCCGCCGCAAGCGAGGGTAGTTTAAATTTTTTGAGGATTTCCGGAGGGAGCCAATCATGCAGGCATGCATCGCCGGTCTGCGCCAGCCGCGCCAATGCCTGCTCGGCGAGCGGACGCAGGCTCAGCTGATGCAAACCCTCAGTCGTTGGATATATCGGCGTCAGATGTTCCTCGACTGCCTCGATGGCATGCTCATCAATCCGTTTGTATTCGGGATGCACCATTTCCAATGTCACCGCGCCGGGACGTACCTCACCGTAACAGCGCAACCGCACACCACGCGAGAAACCTGCCTGTTGATTGGCATTGAAGTGAAAGAAGCGCAGCGTGAGCGAGCCGGTGCCGTCAGAGATGCGCACCAGCAACATGCGTTTGCGACCGAACTTTATTTCAGCAAGCTCGACATTGCCTTCGACAACCGCCTCATCACCCGGCCTCAGACTACCCATCGGCACAACGCGGGTACGATCCTGATATCGCGACGGCAGGTGAAATAATAAATCCTGTATGGTTTCGATCCCCAGATTCGCCAGCCGCTGCGCCACGCGCGGGCCGACGCCGCGCAGCTGCGTGATCGGCTGCGATTGCAGATCAGGTGTTTGAGTCATGCGCACATCCTTGTGCAATGAAGTTGGCATGTCAGCGGTAACAACGTTCAGATTTCCATTCGCCATCCATCACAAATGGACGAGCATCAGTCGCCAAGCACCATTACCGCATCCATCTCCACCGCAGCGCCTTTGGGCAGCGAAGCGACGCCGACTGCGGCGCGTGCCGGATACGGCTGCTGGAAATATTCCGCCATCACTTGATTGACTAATGGGAAATGACTCAGGTCGGTGAGAAAGATATTCAGCTTGGCGATATCAGCCAACGAACCGCCGGCCGCCACACAGACCGCGGACACATTATCGAACACGCGGCGGATCTGCGCCTGCATGTCACCGGCCACCATCTCCATGGTTTCCGGCACCAGCGGTATCTGCCCGGACAGATACACAGTATTACCGGCCTTGACCGCCTGCGAGTAAGTTCCGATCGCTTGCGGCGCTTTATCGGTGGCAATGATTTCGCGAGCCACGGCTATCTCCTGCTGTAATGAAAAATCGAATGAAACCTTCTCAACAAGAAGGCACAAAAGGCGCGCGAAGAATAATCCAAAAAAACAAAACAGGGATTTTGCCACGGAATACACGGAACAATATATGAATTCAAAGAGGATCTATTCTGTGTTGTTCCGTAGCTACAATAACCTTTGATTATCCTTGGTGCGCCTTTGGCTTCTTAGCGTTGAGATCCTGCGTAATCAGCTCTTGGTGCGACTGATGCGCAGCACCAGCGGGATATGCCGGATGCGCCGCATAACCCGCGCCAGATGCAGACGATCACGCACTGTAACGGTGAACGCCAGAGTGCTGTTCAGACCATCGCGTTCTTCGATGCCGACGTTTTCGATGTTTGAACCCATATCAGCGATGGCCGCCGCCACCGTCGCCAGCACACCGCGCTGATTGGCAACGTCCACCCGCAGCTCGACCGAGAACTCGCCAGTGACATCACGCTCCCACTCCACATCCACCCATTTCTCCGGGCGGTTGCGATAATCGGCAATCGTCTTGCAAGTCTCGGTGTGGATGATGATGCCACGCCCGGCGCTAACAAAACCGGCAATGCGATCACCGGGAATCGGCCGGCAGCATTTAGCGAAACTCACGACCATGCCTTCTGTGCCACGGATCGCCAATGGCGTTCCGCTGACAGGTACGGGACCAGACCCTGTAGCCGGTTCAGAAAATTCGTCGCCCGCCTGCAACCGACGCGCCGCCAACATCGGCATCCGATTGCCCAGTCCGATATCTTCCAGCAGATCGTCTACCGATTTCAGCCCATAGGAAACGGCGATTTCCAACAGACGCGCCTCGCTCACTTCCGCCGGCACCACCCCGATACTCAGTAACGCTTTGTCGAGCAGACGCCTTCCCAGGCTCACTGCTTCTCCGGTATGCAGGTTTTTCAGGTAATGACGGATGTTGGAGCGCGCTTTGCCGGTGACAGCAAAATTCAGCCAGCTGGGATTGGGGTGTGCGCCGGGCGCAGTGATGATCTCGACCGTCTGACCGTTGAGCAAGGCTGTGCGCAGCGGCGCCAGACGCCGATCAATCTTGGCGGCGATGCAGGTATTGCCGACATCGGTATGTACGGCGTAGGCAAAATCCACCGCCGTGGCGCCGCGCGGCAGTTCCATGATCTCGCCCTTGGGCGTGAACACATAAACCTCATCGGGAAACAGATCGATCTTGACGTTTTCGAGAAACTCCAGTGAATTGCCGGCATGCTTCTGCATTTCCAGCAACTCGCGCAACCACACACGCGCGCGCGCATGTGCATTACCGGCGCCATCGCCACCGCTTTTATACAGCCAGTGCGCGGCGATACCGGCTTCAGCGACGCGCTCCATATCATCGGTACGAATCTGCACTTCAATCGGCACACCGTAAGGTCCGAACAACACAGTGTGCAATGATTGATAGCCGTTCGCCTTCGGAATGGCGATGTAATCCTTGAAACGCCCAGGCACCGGTTTGTACAGACTATGCACAACACCGAGCACGCGGTAACTGGTATCGACGCTGTCGACCACCACACGGAAGGCGTAGACGTCAAACACGTCATGGAACGATAGCCGCTTGTTGCGCATTTTCAGATATAGGCTGTAGAGGTGCTTCTCACGACTGAGAACACGTCCCGCGATGCCATCCTGTTCCAGGCGCTGGCGGATGGCCGCTTCGATCTTAGTCAATATTTCTTTACGGTTGCCGCGCGCACTCTTGACCCGTTCGGCAAGCACACGCGAGCGCAGCGGATAGTAAGCCGCGAAACCCAGATCTTCGAGCTCCAAACGCAGATTATTCATGCCCAGACGATTGGCAATCGGTGCGTAGATATCCAGGGTTTCGCGGGCAATGCGCCGGCGCTTATCGGGCGGCATGACACCAAGCGTGCGCATGTTGTGCAGCCGGTCGGCGAGTTTGATCATGATCACGCGGATATCGCGCACCATCGCCAGCATCATCTTGCGGAAGTTTTCCGCCTGCGCCTCGGCCTGACTTTCGAATTTGATCAGGGTGAGCTTACTGACGCCATCGACCAGCTCCGCGACCTCTTCGCCGAACAGCTTGTCGACCTGTTCCTTCAGTGTGCCGGTGTCTTCAATGACGTCGTGCAGAATCGCGGCGATGATGCTCTTGTAGTCCATGCGCATGCCCGCGAGGATCTGCGCCACCGCCAGCGGGTGATAAATATAGGGTTCCCCGGAAACGCGCTGCTGCCCCTCATGGGCTTCGGCGCTGAACAGGTAGGCACGATAGACCTCGCGGATCTGGTCTTCGTCGAGATAGGCATCCAGCTGACGGCACAGATCGCTGATCAGCAAGCGTGGCTCGCTGTCGGGATTCGCGATGTGTTCTGGATTGACCGCCATGGTTTTCCGCATTCAGCCTGATTGCCGTTCGGACACAATCTAAGGAACCGGCCGGATGCGAGAACTACGCCAAGGAACCTCTGATTAATTCACAACAGCGGCTCATCTCGCTGGATTAAATCAATCTGAGACGCCCCTGCGCACCGGCCAGAGTTTAGCTCGCTGCGCGTGACAACATCTCGCACATTCCAGACACGCGCCGCGTTGCGTCACCTGGGATCATAGGGCAAGGGATAGCCAGCGTCACCTAACTGATACCACGGCAGCAGGAAGCTGCCATGGTGATGGGGAATTTAGCCTTCGTCATCCGTATCGGCCGCGGGCGGGAGAATGACTTCATGCTCATCGGCCTCGGGAGGCGCGACCAGATCACCGCCAGCGACATCCGCGAACAGGGCCTCTGCACGGGCGACCATGTCGGGCGCCTCTTCTACCGGCTCGTCGACCACATCCAGAATGGCGGGACCAACCAAACCTTCGGCGATCTCGCGCAGCGCCAGCACCGTGGGCTTGTCATTTTCCCAATCCAGCTTCGAGGTCGAACCATTCGCCAGCTGACGGGCACGCTTTGAGGCAACCAGTACCAGCTCGAAGCGGTTGGCAACGTTATCCAGACAGTCTTCAACAGTTATGCGCGCCATGGTTCAGACCTTAATTTACGAGATTGTGGGGAGGGGGAGTCTACCCAATTCAAGTGTTTGATGCCAGCAAGCTGGCGAGTAAATCCGCATGGCGCTGGGCCTGGGGAGCCAGACGCTGGCGCTGGGAGCGCACGATGGCGATCAATTCATCCTGAGCGGTCTGGAAATCATCGTTGATGATGAGGTATTCGTACTCATCATAATGGGCGCTTTCACTGACCGCGCCCTGCATACGCCGGGCGATAATCTCATCGCTGTCCTGGCCACGGCCTCTCAATCGGGCCTCCAAGGCAGCCCGCGACGGCGGCAAGATGAAAATGCTGACCACCCCCGGCCAGGCTGCGCGCACCTGGCGCGCGCCCTGCCAATCGATATCCAGAAATACGTCCTGTCCGGCCGCCAACTGCGCCGCAACCGACACACGCGCCGTACCGTAGTAGTTATCAAAGACGCGGGCGTGTTCCAGAAAATCGCCTGCGGCAATCATCGCCTCGAATTTCTCTTTATCAATAAAGTGGTAATCGCGCCCGTCCTGTTCGCCGGGCCGCATAGCGCGAGTCGTATGCGAAACCGAAAACGCCAGCCCACTCAGACGCTCCATCATGGCCCGCACCAGACTGGTCTTGCCGGCCCCGGAGGGGGCAGAAACGATAAAGAGGTTACCGTGCATCGCGGGCTGATTCCTTATTCGACGTTCTGGACCTGAACGCTAATTTATTCATTAAGTTACAGATATATATAAAAATTCAGCCGGGTCATTCTGAACCAGCTACACACCCAGCCACACATTTGGGCGCTCTGCAGGGCTACTTCAACCTCGCCCCTCATCAGATTATGCAAGGCATAGTAACGATAATCAGGGGCAGGTAAAGCAGGGTTGCAGCCTATCTCGCACACACGAGGCTATTTTATATGGTAGCGAACCTTAATTGGTTGTTAAGCTCCCGCCTTTATCCATAACCCCACAATAAACAAAATAAGTCGAGAACCATGCACTGGATCGCCCCCTCCGAAAAAGACACAGACGCCGCCGCGCTGGAAAAACGCCTGTGGGACGCCGCCGACCAGTTCCGCGCCAACTCCGG
>JBGSOE010000430.1:0-31369 GCA_041739295.1 Thiohalobacterales bacterium
CAGTACGGCCAGACCGACGACTTGGGGATTATTGAGGTGACGCTGAAACCAGTTGCGGATTGTATCCATGCCTTGCAGTTCAGTCCTCGCGGGATATCAACTGGCTGTAATAGCGCTGAAAAACGACTTCGAGTTCGTCGATCACTTCGACCGCATCGCGCCCCTGGATCACATGCTGCGTCACCAGCGAAGAGGTTTCATTGAGCATCTTGTTCTTGTCCAGCATGTGGTAGGTCTGTGACAAGCGCTTCACGGCCTTGATCACGGACTCCTGCGGCGGTCTCGGGATGGGTTCTGGCTCGGGAATGACAACCGGCTCCGAAGACAGTGACTGCAACGTCTGCCCGCCGCTGCGGCTGTGCAGAAATTCTGCGAAGCTGAGTAGTGCGGCCTGTTCCGCGCCCGGCAGGCTACGAAACAGTGACAGCAGAACTTCATCCGGATTCGACATGGCTTGCATCACTCGATTGTTAGAGAACCGCTGATAAATTATCAACCCGTCATTCTGGCATACGCCGAAATGACGAAAAAAATCAGAGGCCCCTTGGATCTGTTCTCCAGCCCATAATCCGGAAACTGGCACCTAAACACAACCGCCGCGATCTCCGTTGCGCCACTCGGCATTATTGGTGATCGCTGCAGTAGTTTTGCGCGAACGCCAGCAGCTCGTCGGTGGCCCGGTGGCGGAATTTCTGTTTCTGATGCACGAACGAGAATGGCCGTTCCAGATTGGGGTCCAGTGTGAGTGCCACCAGCGTACCCAGCTGCAGTTCTTTGTTAATGGTCGCACGTGAAACGATGGACACACCCATGCCCGCCTCTACCGCGCCTTTAACGGCCTCGGGGCTACCCAGCTCCATGCAGATGGAGACTTCGTTAACGTTGATGCCGCAGGTGTTCAGATATTCGCCAATTACCTCGCGCGTACCCGAACCCTCCTCGCGACAGATAAAGGGATATTTCAACAACTCGGCGATTTTGACCTTCTTCAAGTTCGCCAGCGGGTGATTCTTGGGCACAATGGCAACCAACTGATCCATGCGGCAGACATCCACCACCAAGTTCTTGTTCAGTACCGGTGCTTCAACGACACCCAGGTCGATCACATTGTTCTCTACCATGGACACTATGCCTTCGGTGTTGGACACCTTAAGGTGCACATTCACATCCGGATATTTCTGACGGAAATCACCTAGCAATACCGGAAGCATGTACTCGGCGATGGTGGTGCTGGCGCCAATCATGACTATGCCGCTGACATCGCCGGTCATTTCACGGACCGCGTTTTCCATTTCCCCGTAGAGATCGAAAATGCGATCGGCAAATTCATAGACCCGATGGCCGGCATCGGTCAGGCTGATGCGGTTGTGGGTGCGATCAAATAACCGCGTGTTGAAATATTCTTCCAACTGGCGCACCTGAAAGGTCACTGCCGGCTGAGTCATGTGCAGAGACTCTGCCGCCTTAGTGAAGCTCAGGAGGCGTGCGACCGTATGGAACACCTGAAGTCTGCGATCGGCCATATGCTTCTCAGTTTCTCTTAATAGTTACGGAAGTACACACTCGCCCGGTGGACGCGTGCAGGTGATTTAACAGGAACGATGGGCATGGCCGGAGTGATCATGCGGGAAACAGCCTAGCCTGAACGGGCGCCTATCCTACCAGTTCCAAGGCGTAACATAAAATATTCTGATGAGGCTATGCGGTGACTTAGGCCGATTTATTACCCGGACTGAACCCGTTCCAGCCGTTTCCAGAAGAAGGCGTAGTACATCACGGGGATCACCAGCAGGGTAAGGACCGTTGAGACCAGGATGCCGAAGATCAGCGAAATAGCCAGACCACTGAAGATCGGGTCGTCAAGGATAAACAGGGCACCCAGCATCGCTGCCAAACCGGTCAGAATGATGGGTTTGGCGCGCACCGCACCGGAACGCAGTACCGCCGCCTCGAAGGGAATCCCACGCTGCACCTCTTGATTGACGAAATCCACCAGCAGAATGGAATTGCGCACGATGATGCCGGCCAGCGCGATCATGCCAATCATGGAGGTCGCCGTGAAGGGCGCGCCGAGCAGCGCATGCCCGGGCATTACACCGATGACAGTCAGCGGGATTGGCGCCATGATGATCAGCGGCACCAGGTAGGATCGGAACTGCGCGACCACCAGCAGATAGATCAGGATCAACCCCACCGAATAGGCGATACCCATATCGCGGAAGGTCTCATAGGTCACCTGCCATTCACCGTCCCATTTGATGGCATAGCGATAGGGATTATCAGGCTGGCGCACAAAATACTGCTCCAGCCCCTCTCCAGCCGCCGCGATGCCAGTATCGCGTAGTGTGCCGACCATCTCGAACATACCGTATAAAGGACTGTCGAGCTTGCCGGCCATATCACCGGTGACCATGACCATGGGCAACATATCTTTGTGAAAGATCGCATGTTCGCGTTCGGCCTGTTCGACGCTGACCAGATCCGCCAATGCCACTTGACGTCCACCTTGCCCCGTTAGCTTGAGCGCAAATAGCCGGTCGATTCGATCTCGCTCAGCGACCGGAAACTGCAGACGTAGCGGCACCGGATACTTGGCACCGGCACTGTGCAGATAAGTCACATCACTACCACTCAATGCAGTGGTGATGGCGTCAACGATCGCCGCCTGGGAAACGCCGAGACTGCTGGCGCGGGCGCGATCGACATGTACGCGTAATTGCGGCGCGGGTGCCTCGATGCTGTCGTCGACATCGACGATATCCGCCGTGTCTTCGAAGACCGCACGCAAGGCCTCGGCCACCTTGATCTGACCCGGATAATCCAAACCATACACTTCCGCCACCAACGGCGATAACACTGGCGGCCCGGGTGGCACCTCGACGATTTTCACATTGGCATCGAAGCGGCGACCGATCTCCTGCAAGGGCGCGCGAACTGCACTCGCGATCTCGTGACTCTTGCGGTCACGATGGTGCTTGTCAACCAGATTGACCTGCAGATCGCCGACCTGCGCACCACTGCGTAAGTAGTATTGGCGCACCAGGCCGTTGAAGTTGATCGGTGCCGAGGTACCAGCATAGGCCTGATAATCCCGCACCTCGGGCACCTGGCGCAGATAGTGCCCGAGTTCGCTGAGCACCTGCGCGGTACGCTCTAGCGCTGTGCCTTCGGGCATGTCGACGATGACCTGAAATTCGGATTTATTGTCGAAGGGCAGCATCTTCAACACCACCCATTTCGCACCCGCCAGCCCCAACGACAACACAATCAGCACCAGGATCACCAGCGCCAGACGGCGCCGACGCGGCGCACCTGCGGCACCTCCAAGAAAAGGCCCCACACGGTGCTGAAAGAAATTCAGCAACCGCGGCGAAACACCCTCCTCATGACCGGATGATGTCGCATGAGCCTTGATGAGTTTAAAGGTCAACCAGGGCGTGAACACGAAGGCTACCGCGAGTGAAATCAACATACCGATACTCGCGTTGATCGGAATCGGGCTCATATACGGCCCCATCAGTCCGGAAACGAAGGCCATCGGCAACAGGGCCGCGATCACTGTAAACGTGGCGAGGATCGTCGGGCCGCCAACCTCGTCGACCGCGCGCGGAATGGCGTCGACAAGACTGTGCCCGCCCATCTGCATATGTCGG
Organism: Thiohalobacterales bacterium; assembly: GCA_041739295.1. Lineage (GTDB taxonomy): Bacteria > Pseudomonadota > Gammaproteobacteria > Thiohalobacterales > Thiohalobacteraceae > JAHJQQ01. The sequence continues at coordinate 3,654 of JBGSOE010000430.1, forward strand.
TGGATGTTTTCCACCACCACGATGGCATCGTCGACCAGAATACCAATGGAGAAAATCAGCGCGAATAACGAGACGCGATTGAGCGTGAAGCCCCAGGCCCAGGACGCGAACAGTGTGATCGCCAAGGTGATGACCACCGCCAAGCCGACGATAATGGCCTCACGCCAGCCCAGCGCAAACAGCACCAGTAACACCACCAGCGCAGTGGCAAAGGTGAGTTTGGCAATCAAGGTGCGCGCCTTGTCGTTGGCCGTCTCGCCATAGTTGCGGGTAATGGTGACGTTCACGCCGTCGGGAATGACTGTTCCGCGCAGCTCATCCAAGCGCTGCACAACTTGAGTGGCGATGCTGACCGCATTGGTACCGGGTTTCTTGCCGACGGCGAGTGTTACCGCCGGTGTGTCGCTCTGGTTTTGCTGGCCCTGTGCCAGCGCGGGACCCGTGCCATACCACACGTAGCGTTCCGGCGTCGCCGCACCGAAACGGATCTCGGCCAGATCCTGCAGGTACACCGGCATATCGTTGCGCACGGCGACCACCAGCTGACCAACGTCATCTACATTGCTAAGAAAGTCCCCGGCGCGTACCAGGATCTCCTGATTGTTATCCACTAGCGCGCCAGCGTCGCGCACCTGGTTCGCACCGGTCAGCGCGGCACGCAATTCATCCAGCGAAATACCCGCGCCAGCCAGCTTCTGCGCATCCAACAGGACATGTACAACCCGGTCGGAACCACCGATGGTATAAATCTCGCGGGTGCCGGGTATGCGTTTCAGTTCCGCCTCGATGGCATGGGCGACCTGTTGCAGTTCTAGTGCGCCCTTGCTCGGGTCCTGTGTCCACAGGGTCGCGGCGATGATGGGTACATCATCGATACCCTTGGGTTTGATGATCGGCGTGAGCGTCCCAAGATTCTTTGGCAACCAATCCTGATTGGAAAACACGGCGTTGTACAGTCGCACGATAGCCTGGGTACGGTCTTCACCCACTTCGTATTCAACTGTGAGCACGGCCATGCCCGGCCGCGAGATGGAATAGATGTGTTTGACGCCTTCGATCTCCGATAACACCTGTTCGGCCGGTGTCGTTACTAGATGTTCGACCTCGACCGCCGCAGCACCTGGGAATGGCACGAACACATTCGCGAAAGTGACGTTGATTTGCGGTTCTTCTTCGCGTGGCGTGATCGCCACCGCGAACAACCCCAACAGAAAGCCAACCAACGCCAGCAGTGGCGTGATCTGCGACTGTAGGAATTTGCGCGCGATAGCGCCGGAGATGCCCAGACGTTCACTCATCGGCCGGTGTCCGCGTCCTGCTGCTTGAGCACACCACCAGCCTGTATTGGATCCAACGCCACACGCTCACCCGCGACGAGACCTGACAAGATAGGTGTTTGACCATCCGCTAACGCCCGTCCGGCACGCACCTGCCGGAACAAAACCCTGCCGTCCGATTCAACAACATACACAGCGGTGACTTCACTGCGCTGCACCAGCGCCGGTGTGGGTATCAGCAACTGTTCAATATCACCGGTAGCGAAACCCACCTTGACCAGCATGCCCGGATAGAGCCCCTTGCTACCAGAGGTTATATTCACGCGCACACGAAAGCTGTGCGCACTGGGATCTGCATAAGGGAAAACCGTGATGTCGTCGCTGGCTATGGGCGCGAGACCATCCACATAGACGGTCGCAGTGCTCAGTCCACGCACCATCCCGATATAACGCTGCGGCACCGCCACAACAGCGCGTAGCGCCTCCAGTGAAACACCAGTCATCAGTGGCTGGCCAGGCGTGGCAGTTTCGCCCAGCTCAACATGCCGTTCCACCACGATACCGGCATAAGGCGAACGCACAATCGCATGCTCTAATTGCTCGCGTGCTTCGACCAGCCGTGCTGCAGCACTTTCATCGCGCGCCTGGGCGGCCTTTAGATCTGCATTGGCCTTGTCCATGGCCGCCTTGGCGACCAGCTTCTTGGCGTAGATACTCGCTATCCGGGCCTGCTCGGTCTGTGCCTCTCGCAAGCGTGCCTGCGCTTCTTCAAGCCCCGCCTGCGCCTGCTGCAGCCGTGCTTCCTGCTCGGTCGCACGGAACTTCAACAACACCGCGCCACGTTCGACATAGTCGTCTACATCGAACAGGATTTCCTCGATGCGTCCGGAGGTCTGCGCGGACACCGTCGCGCGATTGACCGCCTCGATGATAGCCTCGAAACGCTGTTCATCCGGAACCCGTTCCCGCGTTGCCGGCTGAGTATTCAATTCAGCTGCCATTGCACTACCACAACACGCCATGGCCAACATCGGCAACAGCCATCTCAAACGCAATCCTGGCATGGGTTATCTCCCGGCAGATGTGCAGGATACGAACGACGCTGCAACCTGGCAGCATGCCCTAGCCCAATATAAGGGCCATCCAGATATTTACAATAGCTTATAGAAATGACAAACCCGCCATACGGCGGGTCTGTTGATGTAGCTCAAGATGAGACCGGAAAGGTTACATACGGAAGCGCGTCATCAGGCCTTGCAGCTGGGATGACAGTCGCGCCAATTCATCAGATGCCGATGCGGTCTGCTGAGCACCCGCTGCGGTCTGATCTGCGACGTGACGGATGTTGCTGACGTTGGAATTGATCTCGGCAGCCACCGCACTCTGCTCTTCCGAAGCGCTGGCGATCTGTGTGTTCATATCATTGATCTGTGCGACAGCACCGGCGATTTCACCCAGAGATTCGGCGGCTTTCTCTACCTGATCCGAGCTGTCCTTGGCCATGCCACGCGCCTCATGCATCACACGTACTGCGTCGCCCGCACCTACTTGCAGACGCTCGATCATCTGCTGAATTTCCTGTGTGGACTGCTGGGTGCGGCTAGCCAGGGTACGCACCTCATCCGCCACCACCGCGAAACCACGACCCTGCTCACCGGCACGTGCCGCTTCGATGGCTGCGTTCAACGCCAGCAGGTTGGTCTGCTCGGCAATGCCGCGAATCACGTCCAATACCATGCCGATGTTTTCCGATTCGTTTTCGAGTTTCTGAATCACGCCCGAGGCGCGTTCCATTTCGTTGACTAGGTTGTCGATGCCACCCAGGGCCTCGGTCGCGACCAGCGCGCCCTTCTTCGCATCCTTATCCGCCTGCTGCGCCGACTGTGCGGCAAGGGCGGCATTGTGGGCGACTTCCTGTACGGTGGCAGTCATTTCATTCATGGCCGTCGCAACATGTTCGATTTCACTTTGTTGATGCTGCACACCACGACTGGCTTCGTCGGTTATGGCGGACATTTCTTCTGCCGCGGAGGCCAACTGCGTGGTTGCGCCACTGATCTCGCCAATGACATTGCGCAGGTTTTCAGACATGCGGTTGAAGCTGGAGACGATCTCACCGATCAGGTCATCGCTCTCCATTGCACAGTGATGGGAAACATCATTCTTACTGATGGCATTGGCCACTTCCGAAATGCGTTTCAGTCGGGACAGCAGAATTATATTGACCAACCAGTAGTTCGCGACCCCCAACATGGCTCCCGCTAGCAGGCAACCGCCAACAAACCAACTCAGCATGCCGGGTTTGAAATCGACAAATATCTGGGCGAAAACCGGGAATAACCCACCCATGACGAGTCCAAATGCCAGACTGGCAATTAGCAGATTGCGCAAAATACTCGGTTTCATGTAATCACCTAAGATACGTTTAACGTCACAAGACCCAGGCCCACCGGAAAAAACGCTTGTTTACCTTTGCCGCCAGCCTGGCTACAAACGAAACGGTTCTCCGTCACCCTACCGTTTCAATCGAAATAAAAGCAAAACCTGTACCAAATGACTCGCTTCAAACCAAACGTGCCTGCGCACTATCCAAGGCCATAGCGATCTCTTCGAGATCTTCCAAGGACTGCTCCATGGCTGCGCCACGCGCGCCGCGGGTCGCAATCATGCCGTGTATTGATCGTACAGCCGCATGCTGTTGTTCGGCTGCACTGGCGATCTGGGTGTTCATGCCCTCAATACTGGACACGGCACCACCAATCTCTGCCAATGAGATGCAGGCATTCTCGATGAGTTCCTCGACAACAGAGGCCTGACTGGTTCCCTCACTCATAACCTCGACCACGCCATGCGCTTCACCCTGCAGACGCTCGATCATCTGTTGAATCTCTTGCGTAGAACGCTGGGTGCGACTGGCCAGCGTGCGGACTTCATCTGCCACAACGGCAAAGCCACGCCCCTGTTCTCCCGCGCGTGCCGCCTCGATGGCTGCATTGAGTGCCAATAGGTTGGTCTGTTCGGCAATGCCACGGATCACATCCAGCACTGCACCAATGTTTTGTGATTCCTTGCCGAGACGGGCTACTGCCTCGCTGGCACGCCCCATATGGTCTCCCAAGCTGGACATGGCACCCATGGCTTCCGTCATGGTGACCTTGCCGGTATTCGATTCTTTTGCGGCCTGATGCGTGGAATCGGCGGCAGCAACAGCACTATGAGCAACTTCCTGCACGGCTTGCACCAGTTCATTCACGGCGATCTCAGCTTCGCTGGTGCCGTTTGCAGTGGATTCCAATGCTGTGCGGCTACGCTCAGAAACCGCGCGGATCTGATCGGCAAGATTGCCCACAACAGGCGCCAAGGACACAATCAACTGCCGTTGCGTCCGCAGGGATTCCGCCACATGGCTGAACGCGTCCGCGACATCGGGAGTGATTACACCGTTAACCACCGCCCCTAGGTCACCTGCCGCCAAACGCTGCATCGCCTCTACCAGCGCTGTTTGTTTTTGTATCGCGGCCTTTGCCATAAACCAGCCCACCACTGCCAAAGCTGCACCAATTGCGAGGGCGTAGCCCGATGCGAAGCCTTGCATGAACCCAAGGAAAGCCCCGTCCATAATGCCCAGCGCAACCATGACAGCCGCAGCGATCAAGCCAGCCAGCACCAGTTTGGATTTTCCCGTTGCCATCGTTTAGATCTCCGACCCGTTAGGATCTTGAAATTATCTTCTCGGTCTCAGTACAGGTGTCATATCAGAAACCTGTATCTCAGCCTCGGTAGCGACGCAACTTGGGGAAAACTTTAAGCGTTTCCAGCATGTTCTTTGACTGGACTAGAGGGTTAAGCAGTTAGGGAGGATTTATTCAGAAAGGACAGAATTTTGACGTACGCATAACATGCAAAAGCCCCGGCATGCCGGGGCTTTTGACTTGAACACAACGACTGAGAGCTTAGGGCTTGCCGCCGACCGCTACTGTCAGCGCCTTGCGGATCGCCTCCGGACTCGGCATCAGCTTCATGAAGCTGTTGTCACCCATCATTTTCAGATCAGGGTAGTGCACGGCCATGCGGAAGCGCATGTTCATAGCGACAACACGATTACCGGTGACCATGACTTCGTAAGGCAGATAAGGCGTGCCTTTTAGATCACCAAAATCCACGACACCCATCTGGAACTTGTCGTCCATGTACTGGTCGCCATCCGATCCCGCCGTCATGGATACACCAAAAATAGCCTCTTCCTTGCCCGGCACATCGATACGATAAAGCTGACGAACACCAATTTTGTTGGAGGCCAGATTGTTCTCCACGGCCTTTACGGCCTCGGAATAGCTGCCATAGGTTGCCAACTCATACGGGTCCGTGAAGTACTCCATACCGAAGGTATAGTGATATTTGCTCAGCTTGCGCTCACTCAGACCTTTCTTGGCACCGAATTCCTCTACCTTGCCCAAGGCTTTCGCCAAGGTATCAGCCGTTTTCGCCAAGTCATCCTTCAAACGATAAGCATAGGCCATGTAAGTTGGATTGACGTAACTGACTTGAAGTTCATCACCCACTTTGGTCACAGCCGCACGCTGCGCCATGGCATAACCGCCGTACTCTGACTTGGCAGCGACCGCCTTGATGGAGTCATTGGTAAAGATGATGACGTGAGCATTTTCAAAGGGCTCATATTCACCGATAAGCTCGAATCCCGCACCTTTCAAGGCTTCCTTAACTTCACTCACCTTGGCAGTCATGTCACCGGCCCCGCGTGACGCGAGGATGAAGGGTTTGTATTCTTCAGCAGCCTGCACACTGGCCGCCATCGGTAACAGCGTCACCGCCGCAGTCAGTAATCCGGCAAATATTCTCAATACTTTTGACATTAGTGCCTCCTATTCCAAACGCTTTGGTTGTTGGTGTGCCGCAAGTCTAATCTAAACACCTTGCTCTCGCGACACATTAAATGACGAAAAAAAAGGGCCATGTCAACCATGGCCCTTTAGATCTTACATTGGACGTTATATCGCCCTCTTTCCAGCAGCGGTGCTTAGAACTTCATACCGTAGCTGATTTCAACTGCGTTCTGATCCATGCCAATGTCAGAGGTGTAGCTCGCACCGCCGAGCGACGGGTTTGTAGCCGTATCGGTATTTGACTGATCTTCACGGAAGGCATGCATAACCGACACATTGATCTCGTTGTACTGCGTCGGCATATAGGTAAAGCCCAACGTTGCATGCGTCTGCACGATACCTGGGGCCAGAATATTAAAGAGATTCTGGCTCGGATCGATCGGATTGTCGCCATAATTGACGCCGCCACGGAAGGTCCATTGGTTGCTGTATTCATAATTGACACCCAGCTTATAAACCGTAATGTCATCCCAGCCGAACCCCCAACCGTTGTTGGTACCCAATGGATTGCTGATACCACCTGCACCGCCACCGGTTAGCACATAGGTAAGACCGCCGAAGAATTCATCGGCCGTCGGGCCTTTGTTGGCAATCGAGGCAACATCACTATAGAGAATACGCTGGACATCGAATGCCACTGTGGTCTTAGGATTAACCTTGACCGCCAAACCCAAGCCGAAGTTGGACGGGATATCAAAATCGCCTTGCTCAGCAAACAGCCCCGCGTAGCGATCAAATTCCTGCATATAGATCTTGGACGAATACTGTGCGCCCAATGTGATGTTGCTGGTGATCTGACCGGTCCAACCCAGACGTACGCCGGCGCCCCAGGCATCATCGTCACCCTTGTTCGTGACATGCGCAGGATCTGATGACAGTCCTTGGAACAATCCCAAACCATACGCACGGAAGCGTTCATAACCCACTAACAGTGATGCACCGACAGCGTGATCCTGATTTAGCTTAAACGCGACAGTCGGCGCAATAATGACCTGAGATAAGTTCACGCCTAGCGCAGGCGAGGTATTGGGGTTTCCGTACAATTGCTGTAACACTGCATCCGACGAACCTAGGAAACCCGCGAAGCCCGACACGGTTCCGCCGCAGAAGGCGGAGCCATTACAGCCAATCGCCGGCGCAAACGCGTCGGTATACAGATTCGAATTGTAGCGGGTATTCATACCACCGTTAGCCGTGATGCTCATGCCAACCGTCATATCCCCCATGCCAAATGCAAAGCCTGCGTGCGGAATCGCGAACAGCGTGGCACCGCTATCAACATCACCGGTGTTTTGGCCACCGAACGCGCCAAGAGAACCTTGAGACGCATCCAAGTTCGCATCACGGCGCGGATTGAACAGCTCCACACCGAAATCCACTCTATTACCAACGAGTGCCATACCCGACGGATTGGTCGCCGCTGCTGTTGAGTCCTGCGAGAAGGCGATACCCGCACCCGCCAAACCGCGGTTCTTAGTACCGTAACCGATCGTGAAATAACCGTTGGTTGCATAGGCTGCCGGGGCCGCAATGGCCATTGCAACAGCAGCTGCAACCAGTGAACGTTTGATATTACTTTCCATTTTCTCATCCCTCCTGGCTAGGATTTCGAGCAAATCGTTGTTTTTTAGCGACACCCCCTCGGGTACTCGCCACAGAATGACTACGAAGCCACAAATTGTCAAATGATTACGGATTGCAAAGGCTGCGCCATAGGTTAGCGTTCGCCCAATCGTTGTATCGCTGCAACACAAGCCATTTATAAACGCAAAATCCGCTTGGCTTTAGTGTAATTTGTGCTTCAATTGTCCCGGTACGCCACCATAGGAGTGACTCATGACCTGCCAACCTACCCGCTGCGTCAACAAAACGCTTCTTTTCGCCAGTTTAATGACTGTCACTTTGGGTCAGGCCCAGGCGGCCGGTTTCGCATTGATTGAACAGAGTGCCAGCGGTTTGGGAAATGCCTATGCTGGCGCAGGTGCTAGTGCACAGGATGCCTCTACAATATTTTTCAACCCGGCCGGTTTGATGTATTTGACCGGCGATCAGTTCGTCGTGGCAGGGCATTACCTAGATCCGACCGCAGAATTTTCCGGTAGCGCAACCAATGCACTGGGCGCACCGATCACCGGCGGCAATGGTGGCGATGCCGGCGCGACGGGCTTAGTACCCAATCTTTATTACAACCATCAGTTACCCAATGGCTTTGTGTTTGGTCTCGGCATCAACGCGCCCTTCGGCCTAAAGACTGAATACGATGCGAATTGGGTCGGTCGTTATCACGCCATTGAATCAGATCTCAAGACCGTCAACATCAATCCAACGATTGCGTACAAAGCTGCACCTAATCTTTCGGTTGGTGTCGGCATTAATATTCAATATATCGAAGCAACGCTCAGTCAGGCTATCAATCAAACATCCAGCTGTGTGGGTGTAGTGCTCTCACAGAATCCTGGCATGAGTGCCTCAACAGCCCTTACTGTCTGCGGAGGCCTGGGTGTGAGCACGGCCGATGCATCGGGTGAAGTCAAGGGGGATGACTGGAGTTATGGTTACAACTTCGGCTTGATGTATGACATTACGCCGGGCACGCGCGTTGGTTTTGCTTATCGTTCCAAGATCAAACAAGAGCTCGAGGGGCACGCCGATTTTACCAATGCAGACCCCTTTTTCACTGGCAACGGTTTGTTCGTCCACACAGATATAACAGCCGATGTCACCTTGCCCGAGTCTGCATCATTAAGCCTGTATCACGACATAAATTCAGAATGGGCAATTCTCGCAGACGCTACCTGGACACATTGGAATCGTTTCCAGGAACTGCGCGTGGACTACGATTCTAATCAACCTGATTCCGTGACCGTGGAAGACTGGAACAACAGCATGCGTTATTCGCTCGGCGCGAATTACCGCTACAACAACACGTGGTTGTTACGTGCGGGCGTGGCCTTTGATGAAGAACCCATCCCGGATGCCCAGCATCGCACTCCGCGCGTTCCGGGCAATGACCGTACGTGGCTGGCCATTGGGGCAAACTATGCCTATACACCAGCCATTTCATTTGATGTTGGTTACGCTCACCTCTTTGTGGAAGACTCCAGCATTGATGACACCAGCACCACGGCCGGCAACATAACAGGCAGCTACGATAACTCCGTCGATATTCTCAGCGCCCAAATGAACTGGTCTTTCTAAAACAATAAATCCCCGAAGTGTATTGTTTACATCGTCGGACATGCATAAAAAAACCGCCCGGCAATTGCCGGGCGGTTTTTTTTGAAGAGGTCCCAACGACCCTACCATTATCAGACCATCTAAGTGGACAGCTCTGGCAGGACGTCGGAGAGTGAAGCCTTGGGGTTCAGGACTTCTTGATCAAGAAATGGTACTTGCCACCCGACTCGTTGGACTCCATCAGGGTATTACCGGTCTGCTTGGCGAAAGCTTCGAAGTCCTTCACGGAACCCGGATCGGTCGCAATGATATGCAGCACCTTACCGCTGGCGAGGGCAGTGAGTGCCTTCTTCGCACGCAGAATAGGCAGCGGGCAGTTCAGGCCGGATGCATCCAGCTCATCGTCGAAATTAGCCATGTGTAAGACTCCTTAATAAAGACGTATGTTCAATATTGTTAAGAACAGTGAAGTCGGGAAAGTGTGAATGAAACAGCGTACTTATATGCCAACTGCCAAACAAACGCAACCCTGCACAACACTCCGGTTTTCAGTTTAGCCGAGTACACCTGCGGTATTATTTGCAGGCGGTTTTGACACCAGCAAACCCTGTCGCATCCAATCCATAATCCCGCCGCGGAGGTTGATGTATTGTCGATCTCCACTGCGTGCTGCTAGAAATGCACAGGCCTGCGCCGACCTTGCACCACTACGACAGTAGACAACCATCGGCCGGGTATCGCCCGACCACTCATCAGCCTTCAACGGGACCAAATGCAGTGGCAACATATCGGCCCCTTGGATGACCCCTTGAGCCATTTCTTGAGGTGAACGGACATCCACCAGCTGTATGCTGCCGGGCGCCTCGGTAAGAATTTTGGCCAGTTCATGGCTATCGATTTCAGGTATGCCAAACATGGCTCGCCCCCTTTCGTAAGATTCATATTAGATTATACTAATATACATTTACTGTCACCCCGCACCACCAAGCCTCACCTTTGTACTTTGTAGTAACAACAGCCGAACTGGTACGGGAACATGGGCTCGGGTATCTTGGTCCAACCTTACCGACAATATCCGCATGAGTCGCCCTATGACGTTGTTTTCGCGCCTGCTGTTACTGGCACCACTTTGGTTTTGTCCGCTTCTAACCGTACATGCCCTGGATCTACCGGACATCGGCGACCCTGCCGAGCGATTGATAACGCCAGATCAAGAACGTCAGCTGGGTGAGGCCTTCATGCGTCGCCTTAGACAACAGGTACCATTTGTCGATGACCCCGAACTTAATGCCTATCTGGGTAACCTGGGAAATCTCCTGGTCGCGAACAGTGACGCTCCCAGCCAACGCTTCACTTTCTTCATCATCAAGGACAACAGCATCAATGCGTTTGCCGCTCCCGGTGGCTTCATCGGCACGCACAGCGCACTGATCCTGACCGCCCACAATGAAAGTGAGCTGGCTGGCGTACTCGCCCACGAAATTGCGCACGTCACGCAAAAACATCTGGTGCGCGCCTACGACTCCGCCAGCCGCATGGGATTACCGACAGCCGCCGCGATTTTGGCCGCCATCCTAATCGGAACCCAAAACAGCGAGGCCGGCATGGCCGCCATCATGTCTGTCCAGGCCGGCTCCATACAACAGCAGATCAACTTCACTCGCGACAATGAAAAAGAGGCGGACCGCATCGGTATGCTGACATTATCGCGTTCAGAGTTCGACCCGATGGGTATGCCAGGCTTCTTTGAACGTCTACAGCAAACAGCACGTTATTACGGTGATGGCATACCGCCCTTCCTGAGCACCCACCCGGTCACAACCGACCGTATCGCAGACTCGACAGCCCGCGCCGAACAGGAACGTCCGCACAAGATTCAAGACAGCCTGAATTTTTACCTGGCCCAGGCAAAACTACGCGTTCTGACCACACCTGTCCCCCAGCAGGTCGTCGCGTATTTCAATCAAACCAAGACCGACCCACCACTGCCTGAAGCCGCGCGCAACTATGGTTACGCCTTGGCCTTGTCCGCCGCCGGCAGTCACGAGAAGGCCATTGAAATACTTCAACGCCTCGCCAAGACCGCCCCAGACCGCATCGCCTACCAACTGGCATTGGCGCAAACCGAACAGGCCGCAGGAAAACTTCAGGCTGCGCAGAATCGTTATCAGCGCATGCTCAAGCTCTATCCAGCCAATCCGGTACTGACGCAAGGCTATGCGGACGCCTTACTGATCACCAAACGTTATGCCGATGCATACCAAATTCTGGACGAAGCCCGCCGCCGTTTGAACCGCCCTGAACCCAATCTGTACCTGCTCCTGGCACAGTCAGCGACGGGCATGGGACGAGAAGCCACCGCACATGAAGAGATGGCTGAGTTTTACTATCTAAATGGCCAAACACACGCCGCTGTCGAACAACTGACGCTAGCCAGCAAAACCCCAGGCATGGATTTTTATCAGTCTTCACGCATCGAGGCACGCTTGCAGCAGCTCAAATCCATTGCGCTCGAAGAAGACCCGGATAATCGACAATAATTTTCGGTCGGATGGAATGAAATTCCGAATACAAGCGTCTTAGCCTGAGAGAAGAGCATGGAAGGGTAAGCGTCACTGACACAGGTGCGCGTGTATTTTTGCGTATATTAAAGAATGCTAATGCATAAACCTATTTCACCCGTAACGCATAGACATTTTGACCTACTCGCTGGTCGAGCCTATATTCCGTACCTGATGAAGCTGTCTCTAAAACTTTTTCAAGTAAACGGTGCAGATTTCCACCCCTGCGCCGCACCACTCGTAAGTACGACCAATAACCCACAACTGAGGAGGCAACGATGCGGCACCCTTTGAGCATCCTATCATCCGCCGCTTCTGTAGCAGCACTGTTGGGGGGGCTTATGTTGGCACCCACCACAGTCACCGCTGCCGAAGAAGCTAAAGCAGCGTCCGTTGTTGATCAAGGCAAGGAAATCGCATTTGATCGTAAGAAAGGCAACTGCCTCTCATGCCATCAGATAGCAGGCGGTGACTTACCCGGCGACATCGGACCGCCACTCGTCGCCATGCAGGCTCGTTTTCCAGACAAGGCTAAGCTGCGCGCACAAATCTGGGATTCGACTGTGGCCAATCCCAACAGCATCATGCCGCCATTTGGAAGAAACATCATTTTATCGAATGACGAAATCGACAAAGTTGTTGAGTTCATTTACACCCTCTAGCCGTTGACACTGGCACAGTTAGGAGATGCAGCAGTGACTAACATAAAACGTAGAACCCTTCTGAAAGGTACCCTCGCAGCGAGTGCCGTGGGTATGGCAATCGGAGCCGGTCTGTTAACGCCACGTATTGTGCTAGCCGCATGGCCCAAGGATTCGTTCGATGCAAAAACCGTCGATACGGCTCTGAATGGTTTATTCGGCTCTTCAACTCTCGAAGGCAGCGACAAGATCAAGATCAAGGTTCCGGACATTGCCGAAAATGGCGCCGTCGTACCTGTCTCCGTCGAGGTCGAAATGACGGGTGTCGAATCGATCAGCATTATTGCTGAGAAGAATGCCACACCTCTGACCTCCTCTTACGCTCTGGGCAGCACCACCGAACCCTTCATCGCGACGCGCATCAAACTGGGCAAGACCTCCAGCGTGATCGCAGTCGTAAAGGCCGGCGGCAAGCTCTACAGCGCGGGCAAAGAAGTCAAGGTCACGATCGGTGGCTGCGGCGGTTAAAACGCGCCCGCCCGAGCGTGCATTCTTAAAGATATAAGCAAGAGGAAGCAGCACAATGGCTAACACAATCAAAGTTCGCGCCAAACTTGCGGGCGATGTGACCACCGTGAAAGCGTTGGTTAGTCACCCGATGGAAACCGGTTTGGTGAAAGACAAAAAAACGGGGGAGTTCATTCCTGCCCATTTCATCCAGGAAGTCACCTGCGAGCACAATGGTAACAATGTGCTGACGGCTCTGTGGGGTGTAGCAATCTCGAAAAACCCTTATCTGTCGTTTCGCTTCAAAGGTGCCAAGGTTGGCGATAAGCTCACCCTGCGCTGGGTCGATAACACGGGTAAAAGTGATACCGAAGAAACGGTCATCGACTAGAAAAACAGCAGACAGGTGCCATGAGGCGCTGTCTGACCATTTACTGAAGGAGGCAACATCAATGAGAAAACTCCTGAGCATCGTCGCGGCCCTAAGCATCGCAGCCACGCTGCCCTACACGGCCGATGCCAGCCCGGATCAGGATCTGAAGGAAATGCGCGCCTATTTCAAGAAGCACTTCCCGAAGGTTCCCTTTCAGGAATATTCCAATGGCGTTTACGCACTGGATGCGGAATCCCGCAGCCAGTGGGAAACCATTGAGGACTTCCCGCCCTACGAAATGAGTGTTGATAATGGTAAAAAACTATTCAACACCCCTTTCAAAAACGGTAAGACCTACGCCAGCTGTTTCCCCAATGGCGGGATTGGTATCGTGCAAAACTACCCGATGTTCGACAAAGCAAAGGGGGAAGTGATAACGGTAGAGCACGCCATCAATATGTGCCGCGAGTCGAATGGTGAGAAGCCCCTCAAGTACAAGAAAGGTGATATCGCCGACATCGCCGCCTACATGGCCTTTACCTCACGCGGCAAGATGCTGAAGGTGATCATTCCCGATGACCAGAAAGCCCTGGCCGCCTATGAGCGTGGCAAGCAACAGTTCTATGCCAAACGTGGCCAACTGAATATGGCCTGTGCGGATTGTCACGTTTATAACGCCGGCAAACACATCCGCGCCGACCTGCTGAGCCCGATGCTCGGTCACGTCACGCATTTCCCGGTCTACCGCTCAGCTTGGGGTGAGCTGGGCACGCTGCATCGCCGTTATGGTGGCTGCAACGAGCAGGTTCGAGCCAAGGCATATGAAGCGCAGGGTCCAGAGTACACAGATCTGGAATACTTCGAGTCCTATATGAGCAATGGACTTGTGTTGAATGGGCCCGGGTCACGCAAGTAAGCTTCTACGCTGTTAAATGAACCCGGTTTGGCTTGCCAAACCGGGTTCATTGTTTTAGCGAAGCCGGACATTTAGATCCTCTGATTAATCGGCTCTTTCGAGCGCACGCAGCTGAAGCAAATTAATCACAGACTCTTTGCACTAGCGGGGAATACTTTTCCATTTTGCTACGTCTGAACAATGCCCAGGTGACGTCTATGTTTCGACAATCAGTGACTATATTCCGTCCACCTCTTTTGGCCTTCGATCAGTGATGACGCACTGTTCACCGTACACTCTGCTTCCATATCCCGGAGGATTGAAATGACTATCTCACGCCGCGAATTTTTGCAGATGTTGGCCATCGCCAGCGCCGCAGGCATCAACTTGTCAGGCTGCGAATCCGGTTCTGACACAACCACGGCCAAGGCCGGTGTGAAACCCAACAAGGGACCGGGCGACCTCTATGAATTGTCCGCATTCGGTAATGTGTCCGTGTTGCACTACACCGACTGTCATGCGCAGTTGCTACCCATCTATTTCCGCGAGCCCAACATCAATCTCGGTGTTGGAAGCATGGCCGGCAATACGCCGCATCTAGTCGGCGATGCACTGCTGAAATTCTACGGAATTGCACCTGGCTCGCAGGAAGCCCATGCCCTTACCTATCTTGATTTCGTTGAGGCCTCACGCCGCTTCGGCAAAGTCGGCGGCTTCGCGCATCTTTCAACACTCGTAAAACGTATCCGCACGCAACGTCCTGGCGCACTGTTGCTGGATGGTGGCGACACTTGGCAGGGCTCAGCTACAGCACTCTGGACCAATGCCCAGGACATGGTCGATGCACAACTCCTACTGGGCGTTGACATCATGACTGCGCATTGGGAGATGACCTACGGCGCCGATCGCGTCCGTGAGATCGTCGATAAAGACTTCAAGGACCGCATTGATTTCGTCGCCCAGAATATCGTCGACAATGAATGGAACGAACAGGTTTTCAAACCCTACGTCATTCGAGAGATTAATGGTATTCCAACCGCCATCATTGGCCAGGCCTTCCCCTATACCCCTATCGCCAATCCTAGATACATGATTTCTGAATGGAGTTTTGGTATCCGCGACGAACGCATGCAGGAAATGGTCAACAAGGCGCGCAGCGAAGGCGCCCAGGTAGTAATCGTACTCTCGCATAACGGTATGGATGTCGATCTGAAAATGGCCTCCCGCGTTTCTGGAATCGATGCAATCATGGGTGGCCACACTCACGACGGCGTGCCAGCCCCAGTCGTAGTCAACAATGCTGGCGGCAAAACGCTGGTTACCAACGCAGGTTCCAATGGCAAATTCCTGGGCGTACTCGACCTGGATGTGAAGAACGGCAAGGTTAGCGATTACCACTACCGTTTACTCCCGGTGTTCTCCAATCTGCTGCCGGCAGACACCGAGATGGCCACCTATATCGACAAGGTGCGCGCACCCTTCCAAGACAAGTTGAGTGAGAAACTAGCCGTCACCGATGACCTTCTTTATCGTCGTGGTAATTTCAACGGCAGCTTCGACCAGGTGATCTGCGATGGCTTGATGGAAGTTACCGGTGCACAAATGGCCTTCTCACCAGGCTTCCGCTGGGGTGTGAGTGTACTTCCCGGCGAAACTATTTCTATGGACCAGCTGATGACGCAAACCGCCATCACCTATCCGAACGTTACACTCAACAGTATGAATGGCACGCGGATCAAGGAAATCCTGGAGGACGTTGCTGACAACCTGTTCAATCTGGATCCCTATTACCAACAGGGCGGTGACATGGTGCGCGTCGGTGGCCTCAAGTACAGCATTGATCCAACAGCCGAGATTGGCAATCGCATCAGCGACATGGAATACGAGGGTGCGCCGCTCGCTGCCGACAAGGACTATCTGGTCGCCGGTTGGGCTAGCGTGCAGGAAACGCCGGCCGGTGATACGGGCCGACCGATCTGGGACGTTGTTGCGGAATACCTGCGGGACAAGAAGACCATCAAATCCACCACCCTGAACGAACCCAAGATCAAGGGCATGGACGGCAATCCCGGCTTCGCACCGATCTAAGGAAGTCCTGAATAATTCGTCATTCCGGCGCAGCCAGTATCACAATAAACTGTGAAGCTGGCTGTGCATCTACTGTGGCCCGGCCTCTATCGGACCGCCCTGGTCACAGCGGTATCACTATCCAATTCGTTTCGTAAATGCGTCAGGATATTTTCTGCCGACATCGGTCGACCAAAGAAATAGCCTTGCGCGAAATCGCATCCCTTCTCGCGTAGGAGGTTCGCCTGCTCCTGCGTTTCGACGCCTTCGGCCACCACCTGCAACCCAAGATTTTGGGCCATACCGATAATAGCCGACACAATGGCCTGGTCATCGATGTTGGTGAGCACCTCATTGACGAAACTACGGTCAATCTTCAGAAAATTGATAGGGAAGCGGCGTAGGTGGCTTAACGAAGAATAACCTGTCCCAAAATCATCCAGCGAAATCGTTATACCGAGATCCCGGATCATACGGAACGCCACATCCACATTACTTTCCATCTGCATGACGGCCGTCTCTGTCATCTCGAATTCCAGGCGCCCGGGCGACAAACCAGTCTCGTGGATTATCTTCTGAACAGTTGCACTAAAATACTGGTTGGCGATCTGATGGCTAGAAATATTCACGGCAACAATGAGATCACAGGCAATCGTCTGCTCCCAGGACCGAACCTGTAGGCAGGCATTGCGCAATACCCACTCACCGATCGCATTAATCATCCCGACCTCTTCAGCGACGGGAATAAAGACATCGGGAGGTATCACGCCCTCTTCAGGATGGTTCCAGCGTATCAACGCCTCAACACCCAATGTGCGGCCACTGCGCAAATCGATTTTAGGCTGGTAGACCAAAAATAACTCATCGCGCTCCATGGCTCGATGCAGACGCGATTCGAGTGACAGGGTATTGGTCGCAACGGCGTTCATGGCGCGCGAATAGAACTGGAAATTATTCTTACCCGCCGCTTTAGCATGAAACATGGCGGCATCAGCGTGACGGAGGAGAAAGCAGGCGCAGCAGGTGGTGAATAGTCGCTCCAGGAAGGCACTGTGTTTCAGTGTCTTCCGTGTGTTCCCGTGGCTGAAATGATTTTTTAGGGTTACACATGCTGACCCAGGTCAATAGTGTGGCTCGACGGGATCAAATAGGCCTTCAATTAAAACAAGGAGATATTCGAGATGATCGATTCTCCGAACGCTGCAAGCGAGACCGGAGTCAAATCGGGAGATACAACGAAGGGAAATGGTGGGCCGTGAAGGACTTGAACCTTCGACCAATGGATTAAAAGTCCACTGCTCTACCAACTGAGCTAACGGCCCGTGACGCAAAGGCGGCACATGATACCCCACATGCCGCCCTCATCAAAGCCTCAATCAGACCGCTTCAAGCCGTCGCAAACCTTTGGGTAATAGCCGGAAATCGACTAACGCCGAGACCAGTGCGCCAATCAGACTTGCCTCCCCTTCATAAACCATCCGGTAGTACTGCACCTTCATGGTCAGGGCGCTGCCGAGCACGATACCGCCAAGGGCGATAAACGAGCCGACCGCCAGAGTGGAGACGCCGGTGATGCCCTGGCCGATGGTACAACCTAGCGCCAACACACCGCCAAAACCCATCAGGATGGCTCCAATAAAATGGTTGAGAAAATCCCGGAACGACGCAAACCATTCGAAGCGGAAACTGCGACTGAGCAGTGCCCACAAGAACGAGCCGACCACGACCCCGAACAACGACATCACACCGAAGGTCAGGTAAGCCGGTTTGAGGCCTTCAGCCGCATAACCCAACGTCTGCCCCATTGGATTAATGAACGTGAAGGACTGCGGGCTCAGCGGCCGCGTATCAGCCGGCTTGCCTTCCGGGGAATCAGCCAGGAAGTCCCACTGCTGGGCATAACTGCGCAGGGAATACTGTTCGCCGTCGAGATCGATGTTGGCATTACTGGTGAGATACCAGGCACCCAGCACCGCCAGCCCTACCACGAGGCCGCCGAGGATGTTGTCAAAACGGCTGCGGAAATCGACCGACTTGAACACCACCACCAGTAGAAACAGACCGAGTACTCCACCAATCACCAAACGCGCAGTCACTGCATCCGCCGCACCAGCCACCAGGGTTCCAAGATCCTGGCTGGTCTTGAGGTCGATCGCCAGCGGCCGCAGCCAATCGTAGAACAACATTGTGAACAGCGTTTTGTCACTATTGGGAAAAGGATTGACCATGAAATAGGCAATCACCGCAATCACCAGCAGCACCATAACGGATTTCAGATTGCCGCCACCGATACGAATCAGCGTCTTATTACCGCAACCACTCGCAAGCGTCATGCCGATGCCGAACAGGATGCCGCCCAGTAGATTTTCCGCCCACACCAGTTGCCCGGCACGATAGGGCGGGAAGGCCTGAGCAGCATCGACCATACCAAAATACTCCAGGCCAACCATGCCCAGAATGGCAATCGCTATCGCGAACAGCCAGGCACGCATGCGACCGGTATCACCGATGTTCACCCAGTCCGAAACCGCACCCATGGTGCAGAAATTGGTCTTGTTTGCGACCGCGCCCAGCACGAGTGCAATCGTAAAGGTACCCCACAGAAAATAGCTTTGGGCCGCAGCAAAATTTTCAAATACCATTTTTTATCCTCCGAACAGATATGCATCGCATTTCGGGTATACAACCGCGATGCTCATCTTTTAACTATAGTGACTATCTCAGCCTGCGGAAGCCTGATAACGGGTCGGATCCGCAACGCCGGCTGCGGCAAAACCCGCGGCCCGGAGCCGACAGGAGTCGCAGCGGCCGCAAGCATAGCCGTCGATATCAGCGGCATAGCAGGATACGGTCAGGCCGTAATCCAGGCCTAATGACAACCCCTGCCGGATAATCTCAGCCTTGCTCATTTTTATGAGTGGGGCGTTGATACGGAACGGCGTGCCTTGCACACCGGCTCGGGTAGCCAAGTTAGCTAGACGCTCAAACGCGGCGATATATTCCGGCCGGCAGTCTGGATAACCGGAATAGTCAACCGCATTCACGCCGATGAAGAGATCCTGCGCGCCCAACACCTCGGCCCACCCCAGCGCCAAGGACAAAAACAAAGTGTTACGTGCGGGCACATAGGTCACGGGGATGCCGCTACTGGGCATATCTGGAACGGGAATGCTGGAGTCTGTGAGCGCGGAGCCACCGATCTGAGTGAGGTCCAGGGCAATAACCTTGTGTTCAACAACACCGAGTGCCGACGCTACGCGCTGCGCTGCAGCCAGTTCCGATTGATGGCGCTGCCCATAATCGAAACTCAGTGCATAACAGTCAAAACCTTGCGCCTTTGCAAGCGCCAGCACCGTCGCCGAATCCAACCCACCGGAGAGCAGCACGACAGCCTTGCGTGGATCACTCATTATTGTTCACACACCGGGAACATCACCCCACAATATCTTGTGGAGCTGGATCTGGAAACGCACCCGCAACCGATCTTCGACAATCCAATCGGCCAACTGACGCGCCTCAAGCTGTCCCTGAGAAGGTGAAAACAGCACTTCGCAAACATCCGCCAACTCATATGTCACGAGCTGCTGTTTGGCCCAGTCATAGTCGTTACGGTCGCAGATCACGAATTTGATCTGATCGCGTGGATTAAGATGTTCGAGATTGCAGTAACGATTGCGTTCGACCTCGCCGGAACCCGGCGTCTTGAGATCCATAACCTTGATGACCCGCGGATCGACTAGCGCAACATCCAGGGCGCCACTCGTCTCCAGCGAAACCTCATAACCGACATCGCACAAACGCGTCAGCAGCGGTAGGCAGTTCTTCTGCGCCAGCGGCTCACCACCGGTGACGGTAACGTGATGCACACCCAGCACCGCGGTACGGGTGAGGATAGCGTCCAGCGACTGCCACTCACCGCCCTGAAAGGCATAAGCGGTATCGCAATAACCACAGCGCAACGGACAACCGGTCAGCCGAATGAATACCGTAGGCCAGCCGACACTACGCGACTCACCTTGCAGAGACAGAAAGATTTCGGTGATGCGCAGACGTTCCGACGACAGTCCGGTCGCCAGCGTTTCCGGCAGAGTTTCAGCGGGTTCATTCATATGCTGAGTGTACTACAGGGAAAAGATTCAACGGGGAAACCAGAAAAGCACGCGGGGAATTAACCTGGAGAAAGAACTGATTATTGAGCATTCCTCATTGGATCTGCCGGACACGGCCTTTGGCCTGAATCCGACCTCCATTTGGTGCGCGTGGCAGTGCAGGTCGGATTCAGCTGCGCGCAGCAACCCAAAGTGTAAGACAGCTACCGACCTTCGCGACTCATACGCTGCAGCCGCTCATTGGCAAGCCGCGCCGCAGTACTGTCGGGATAAGCCTGCACCAATGCTTCAAGCTGTTGGCGTGCGGCCTTCCAGTCACCCATTTCATAATAGATGTAACCCATTTTGAGCTGGGCATCCGGCACTTTCAGGCTATTCGGATAGAGACTGACCACCTTACCGAACTCGTCCAGTCCTGACTGGAACTGCCGCGTAACATACTGCGTCTCGGCCAGCCAATACTGGGCATTGTCAGCATAACGGCCGTTCGGATAGCTCACCAGAAACTGCTGGTACGCTTGAGCTGCATCCGCGTAACGTCCCTCACGCAAAATATTCAACGCCTGTTCATACGCAGCCTGTTCATCCGGCGTTGCTACGCCTGCCTGTGTCTGTGGCAAGACCGGCGCAGAATCTGCCAGCGTAGCATCAGCGCCTGGCGTCACCGGTGGAGGCGTCACCGGTAGCGTCGTATTCAGCGGCGCATCCACCACAGGAACAGTCGGCACAGTCGGTGTCACAGCACCGGCCTGCTGGCCACCCTGTTGCAAACGCCGATCGATATCCAGATAGAGATCACGCTGTTGTTGCTGCATTTCCTGCAACTGATGACCCTGCATCTCAACATCGCCGCGCAACAACTGCACTTCACGCTGCAGCTGCTGCAATTGCGTCAGCATGTCGATCAGCCCCTGACTCTGCATGAGTGTTTCAATGCGTGTTACGCGGTCATCGAGGCTTTCACGTGCAGTGGCCGTGGCGGAATACACCGTCACGGCCAGCAGCATCCCAATGCGAATCGGGCTACGGGCATTCATATCAATGACTCGGATAGACCAATTCAACGCGACGGTTCTGCGTCCACGCCGCTTCGTCATGGCCGTCGACTGC
The DNA here is from genome assembly GCA_041739295.1 of Thiohalobacterales bacterium. Taxonomy (GTDB): domain Bacteria; phylum Pseudomonadota; class Gammaproteobacteria; order Thiohalobacterales; family Thiohalobacteraceae; genus JAHJQQ01. Next base: position 25,275 of record JBGSOE010000430.1, read on the forward strand.
CGGCTTCTCTTCGCCGTAACTGACCGTGCTCATCTGTTGTCCGCCTACACCCTGGAGTTCCAGGACCTGACGAACCGACTGCGCACGATGCTCACCCAGCCCAATGTTGTATTCACGTGAACCACGCTCATCGCCATGACCTTCCAGCACGATAGTCGCCTGAGGGTTTTCGCGCAGGTAACCTGCATGTGCGGCCAACACTTCGCGATCTGCGGGACTCACTTCGCTGCTGTCGAATCCAAAATAAATCACGCGTTGAGCCAATGGACTGTTCGGATCGTCAATGGACATGCCATTGTACATACCACTGCCGACACCGATGCCCTGGGTCATGCCGTCGCCAGTACCGACACCATGATCTTCGATCGTAACATCGCTATCGGTCTTCTTGCCCATACTGCTACAACCCGTAGCCAGTGCCACGGCACAGACCAGCATCAAAGGTTTCCACGCTGTACGCATAACACTCTCCTCAAATTTAAAGTAACCGCCTTACCGAAGCGGTTGGATTATACCGGTGATTCACTATTTCCAAACACTATCCTATCTGGGCAGGAACGGCGACCACGCCGGTTCCCGCACATCGCCCTGCTGAAACTTCAAACGCTGGCCGATTCGGCCATCCACGGAGGACAACGCCAGCACTCCGTGACCACCCTGTTGGCTCGCATAAATGATCATGCGCCCGTTCGGTGCAAAACTCGGTGATTCATCAAAACGTCCGTCACTGACGGTCTGCAAGCGACGTGTCCCCAGATCATAGACCGCCACGCGGAATTGACCACCGGCGTCCCGATGTACCAGTGCGATCGATTTGCCATCCGATGAAAAATCGGCGCTGGCGTTATAGTTGCCATCGAAGGTCAGCCGCTGCGCCTGTCCGCCACTCGCGGACACCTGATAGAGCTGTGGACCACCAGCACGATCGGAAGTAAATACCAGAGAGCGCCCGTCAGGCGACCAGACCGGCTCGGTATCAATCGCCGGAGTTTGCGTAATACGTGTCAGGCTGTTGTCGCTCAAGCGCATGACATAGATCTCAGGATTACCGTCGCGCGACAGAGTCAACGCCATTTTGCTGCCATCCGGTGACCAAGTCGGTGCACCATTGATACCCGCAAAAGACGCCAGCTTGGTACGGCTGCCAGTACGCAAATCCTGCTGATAAATCTCGGCACGACGCTTTTCAAATGAGACATACGCGACCCGCTGCGCATCCGGTGACCACGTTGGCGACATCAGCGGTTCCTTGGAACGCACAATGGTCAACGGGCCGTAGCCATCGGAGTCAGCGACCTGCATTTCATACAACTTGTTCTTGCCCGTGCCCGTCGCTGTCACATAGGCGATACGCGTATTGAACGCTCCGCGCTCGCCGGTCAGGGCTTCATAGATTTGATCGGCGATATAATGCGCCACACGCCGCAACTGGGCGCGGGTGGACGGCACACTCAATCCGGCCAGCTGACGGCCGCGCAGCACATCGAGCAACTGGAACTGAATGTTGTAGCTATCCGGACCGGTAACATCAATCTTGCCGATAATCAGGTTATCCACACCGAGTACTCGCCAGTCGCGATAATTAACCTGGCTAGCCTCCGTAGGCCGCGACAGCATGTCGCGCTCGGCGATTGGCGAGAAGCGTCCACTGCGCTGCAGATCCGCCGCAATAATGGCGGAAACATCTTCCGGCATCTGTTGTGACTGTGTGCCGAACGGCACTACCGCGATCGGCAGGGCGCCTTCGACACCTTGACTGATCTCAATGGTCAGCACTGCCTGGGCAGCAGTGCCCCACAGCCCCATGGCCAAGCCGACCAGCAACGTGCGTAGGAATCTAGTCATAGTTCTTTATCCTTAATTCTCTCGTTGTTCATTTAGGTGCGAATCTGAACTGCAAGGTTCTGAAACTATCGAACAACCCGGCATCCGGTGGCAAAGGCAGCGGTGCCGCACGGTACACGGCCGCTTCCACTGAACGATCAAATGCCGCATCTCCGCTACTTTGCACAACCTGCACACTGGCCACATCACCGCCCGGCATCAGCTGCACCTGGACAATACAAGACAGTCCGATGCGGTTACTGGGTGGCTGAATCCAATTACGCTGAACCTTACCAACAATCAGACCTACATACTGGTTAATAATGCCCTGATTGCGCGCCGCATCCAACGCTGCACGTTCTGCTGACAACTGATCCTGCAACGCCTTCTCAGCCGCCTTGCGTTGCGCATCGGCTTTCGCTTTAGCATCGGCTTTCGCTTTAGCATCCGCCTTGGCTTTAGCATCGGCTTTTGCCTTTGCATCGGCCTTGGCTTTGGCATCCGCCTCTGCTTTTGCCGTAGCGTCTGCCTTGGCTTTGGCATCCGCTTCCGCCTTGGCTTTAGCCTCTGCCACGGCCTTCGTCTTGGCCTCGGCCTGTTTCTGTTCCTCAATCTTGCGCTTGGCCTCCTGCTCTTGGAGGCGTTTGGTCTCTTGCAGCTGTTTTTGTTTTAGGTCTTCAAGTCGCTGCTGCTCCTGCTCGCGCTTGGCCTCGGCCTGCTTAGCCTTCTCTTCCAGCTGCTTCACGCGTTCGGCGGCTTCCTGCTCCTTGCGCTGTTGATCGTCCTGCAGGCGCTGCACCTCGGCATCGACCTTCGCTGCATCGATCACCACCGCCTGCACCGCCTCAGGCGTGGGCGCACCGCCGGCGGGCGGCTTTGGCGCCCAGTCCAGACTGAATACCAGCATAGCCACCAGGATCAGATGCGCGACAAGTGCGTAGGCAAAGGCGCGCGGATGTTCTTTAACAACCTGCCACATAATGTCTCAACGACCCGCCGGAGGCTGGGCATCCTCCGTCACTAATCCCACACTCGGCGCGCCAGCCTGCTGCAGCAGCACCATGGCGCGTACCACCGTCCCGTAATCCACGGCACGATCGCCGCGGACCATAACCGGCGTCTTAGGTTTCAGTCGCAACACCGCAGCGACGCGTTGCACCACCGTGTCTTCATCGACCGTCGAGTTCATATCGCCGCCGACGTTCAGATAGTAGTTACCCTGCGCATCCACGCTCAACACCAGCGGTTCAAGCTCCTCGGGCGGCATCGGTTCGGCGGTGGCCTGCGGCAGATCGACATCAACACCCTGCTGCAACAGTGGCGCCGTGACCATGAAAATCACCAGCAGGACCAGCATCACGTCGATATAGGGAACGACGTTCATCTCGGCCATCGGTTTTTTGCGGACGCGTTGTCTGGCCATCGCTCAATGCCTCTCGGATGCTACGGCGTAGCTCATCAGCCGTGCACCTGGCGCATCAGGATGGAAGAAAATTCTTCCAGAAAGTTATCGTAGCGACTGATCAGGCGTTCGACATCCGTGGAGTAACGGTTATAGGTCACCACCGCCGGGATCGCCGCGAACAGGCCCATCGCCGTGGCGACCAGCGCCTCTGCAATACCTGGTGCCACCATTGCCAGCGTGGCTTGGCGCACATTGCCCAGGGCGCGGAACGAATTCATGATGCCCCAGACAGTGCCGAACAGACCGACATACGGACTGGTGGAGCCGACCGTGGCCAGAAACGGTAGATTCATTTCGAGTCGATCCATTTCGCGTGACAAGGCCACGCGCATACAACGTTGCACGCCATCGATCAAAGACTGCGAATCATTGCCCGATTGCTTGCGCAGGCGTGCGAATTCTTTGAAACCCGCCTCAAAAATGTCTGCCATGCCACGGGCCTCACCCGGCGATTCCGATACTTCTCTGTAGAGTACCGCGAGGTCGCCACCGGACCAGAAGCGTTTCTCAAAGGCGTCTGCCTCGTCACGAGCATCACCGAGCATCTTCCATTTATGAAAGATCATGGTCCAGGACACCACCGATATCGTCGCCAGTATCAGCAAAACGAACTGCACCACCGGACTCGCGCCCGTGATCAGGTGCAGAATGGACATATCAGTCGACATCAATTACCTCCTCAAAAATGGCGCCCGGTATCGGCCGGGGGCGAAAACTCGCACAGTCCAGGCTGGCGATCTGGATGCGCGCCGTGCACAGCGCCTGTTCCTGGCGGTACACGGTCTGCTCAAAACGCAGGCTGGCACGGCGTCTCTCGACTACGCGCGCGGTCACGCTGAGTTTATCGTTGAAACGGGCGGGCCGCCGGAACTGCAGCTCAACTTCAGTCACGGCGAAGATGATCCCAGCCTCACGCGCCAGCTGATCCTGCTCAAAGCCCAGGCTGCGCAGCCATTCGGTCCGGGCGCGCTCCATGAATTTGAGATAGTTGGCGTAGTAGACCACACCGCCGGAATCGGTATCTTCATAATAAACGCGCACCGGCCAGCGAAATTCCTGCACCCTGCTCTTCCTCTTTGCCCGCTCCGGCCGCACTGAGTCGTTGGGACATCCGCTCCATCAGCGGCATAGCTTACCGGCGTGAGAGCATCCTATCCAGCAAGGACATGAATTCACTGTGATCAATGAGCTGATCCAGATTGTGGTCGGCTTCTGCCAGCGCCTTGGCCCATTCCGGCCGCAGCTGCAGTTCATTGTCATCCAGATAACCGTCATGGTTAGTATCCAGAGACATAAACCACTGGGTGGGAGTTCCGGCGTTGGGGTAAAGCGGCTCGGCCGCCAGGGATTGCCAAGGCAGCCCTAAGGCCGCCACGATCAATATAGGGAGCACTGCAAGGAGCACTCGTAACATAATTATTTGGGAAGGATCCAGTAGAGAATACTTGATCCCGAACGTTCGGGATTTGCCCAGGAAACCGCCTAAAAACCGGCATCCCGCGGGCGCGACTATATACGCTTAATTTTCAGGTTCGTCAAACAAACTCTCTGCAATGACCTCGGCGGGACGCGCTGGTGGCTGCAAGCCGAAGTGCAGATAGGCCTTACGCGTAGCGACGCGTCCACGTGCGGTGCGCATCAGGAATCCCTGCTGAATAAGATAAGGCTCAAGCACATCCTCGATCGTACCGCGCTCCTCGCCGATGGCGGCGGCGATGCTGTCGATGCCCACCGGGCCACCGTCGAACTTATCGATCACCGCCGTCAACAGGGTCCGATCCATCATATCGAAGCCGTGATGATCAACGCGCAGCAAGTCCATCGCACGGACGGCGATGTCGGCATCGACCTGGCCGTTGCTTTTGACCTGGGCATAATCGCGCACCCGACGCAGCAGCCGGTTGGCGATACGCGGCGTGCCGCGCGAACGTTTGGCCAGCTCCTGCGCGCCGTCTGGCGTCATCTCCACGCCCAGGATGCTGGCCGAGCGCAGCAGGATATGGGCCAGATCAGCTTCGTTGTAAAACTCCAGGCGCTGTACGATGCCGAACCGGTCGCGCAGCGGCGAAGTCAGGAGACCGGCGCGCGTGGTGGCACCGACCAGCGTGAACGGCGGCAGATCGAGCTTGATAGACCGCGCCGCCGGTCCCTCGCCGATCATGATATCGAGCTGATAATCCTCCATCGCCGGATAAAGGATTTCCTCAACCACCGGACTCAGGCGGTGAATCTCGTCGACGAACAGCACGTCATGCGGTTCGAGGTTGGTCAACAGCGCCGCCAGATCGCCCGGCTTCTCCAACACCGGTCCCGAGGTGTGGCGCAGATTGACCTGGAGTTCATTGGCGATGATGTGCGCCAGGGTGGTCTTACCCAGACCGGGCGGCCCGAAGATCAGCACATGGTCAAGCGCCTCGCCGCGTCCGCGCGCCGCGCCAATGAAAATCTCCATCTGCTCACGCACCTGCGGCTGCCCGACATAATCGGCAAGCAGCTTGGGCCGAATCGCGCGGTCGATGCGCTCCTCGTCAGCGGAGGCGGCAGTCGGGTCTATCAGGCGATCGGTGGTCATGCGGGGAAGATACTCGATATGAAGCAGAGGCGGAACCGCAAGATGTCGGGTGCGTAACGTACCGCCGCCGTGGGGACAGATCTTCAGCTCTGTCCCCGTCGTGGTTCCACGCAGCGGAAAGTTTTCCTCATCGGCACACCGATCTGTATGAAGAAGCGTCCAAACACGCGGCGTTGTTGGTCTGTGTGGTCCGCACGGTCGGGGACAGAGCTGAAGATCTATCCCCACGGCGGC
>JBGSOE010000437.1:0-9720 GCA_041739295.1 Thiohalobacterales bacterium
CCCAGCGTTAATGACGCCCAGGCCGCAAGCGTCCAGGGACGTGCCCAGCGCGCCCATGCCGCATCGACGCGACCTTCGATCAGTGCGGCGATGGCGAAACAGAAGGCGACCGAGAAACCGACATAGCCCATATAGAGCATCGGTGGATGGATCACTAACGCAGGATCCTGCAACAACGGATTCAGATCGGCGCCGTTGGGCGCACCAGGCAACAGCCGTTCGAAGGGGTTTGAAGTGAAAATCAGAAAGCTCAGGAAGCCGCTGCCTACCCAGCCCATGACCGCCAGCACGCGTGCCTGAAACGCCATACCCAGTCGGCCTCCGAACAGACTCAACGCCATACCCCAGCCACTCAGCATCAATACCCACAGCAGCATCGAGCCTTCGTGTCCGCCCCACACGGCGGCGATACGATAGGCGATGGGCAATGCCGAATTAGAATGCTCGGCGACATAACGCACGGAGAAATCGTTGTAGGCGAAGGCATAGCCAAGCGCGGTGATTGAAATGGCACAGAGCACGAACTGCGCACGTGCCATAGACCGTGCGGAGCGCATCAACGCGCGATCATTGCGTGCGGCGCCATACAACGGCACCAGCGCCTGAATGATCGCGAGACAGAGTGTGATTATGAGTGCGAAATGGCCGAGTTCGGGAATCACATCGACCTCCCGGCAGGCGGCATAGTTGGTAGAGACTGTTTGTTGTCTTGTGCGGTTTTCAATGCCTCGGCCACTTCGGGCGGCATATATTTTTCGTCATGCTTGGCCAACACCTCTTCGGCAATGAAGCGGCCATCTGTTTCGAGGCGGCCGAGTGCGACCACGCCCTGGCCTTCACGGAACAGATCAGGCAGCAGCCCCTTAAAACGCACCGGTACAGTCGCCGCGCCGTCACTGACAATGAAATCCACGGTCAGTCCATCCCCTGCACGTTGCACGCTACCGGACTCAACCAGACCGCCGAGCCGGAAATTTCGGCCAGCGGGCGCGTCACCTGCCAGCACCTGAGTCGGTGCGAAGAAGAACAACATATTCTCGCGGAATGCCAGTGATGCCAGTGTGGCGGCTGCGCCGACACCGATGACTAGGCCGCTTATCAGCAGCAGGCGTTGAGTACGTTTGGGTGTCATACGGATTTCCCTGTAGACAATTGCTCACGACGCAGTAAGTCGCGCCAACGGTTGCGCAAAGCGCGCCGTGGCATGACCCAATTCAGTGACAGGATCAGTAATGCAAGCGCATACGAGGTCCAGACATAGAATGCATAACCACCCATATGCAGAAAGGTATCCATATCAGATCGCCTCCTTGACCAGTGCGCTTACCCAACTACTGCGTTGCTCGCGTTCCAGCATCTGGCAACGTGCGCGCACCAGTAGACTGGCGAAATAAAACAGCTTGAAACCCACAGCCATTAACAGCAGTGGCAGCAGCATGCTGGGATGTATCGAAGGTGCGCCGAGCTTGGTGACGGTTGCGCCCTGATGCAGGGTGTTCCACCACTCGACGGAGAAATGGATGATCGGGATGTTCACACTGCCAACCAATGCGAGGATCGCGGTAGCACGTGCCGCGCTGCGTTTGTCCGGGATAGCCGATTCCAGGCCCATATAGCCGAGATACAGGAACAGCAGGATAAGCTCCGAGGTCAGTCGCGCATCCCAGACCCACCAGGCGCCCCACATGGGTTTGCCCCACAGCGAGCCTGTAACGAGAGTAAGAAATGTAAACGACGCGCCGATGGGTGCGCTGGCGCTGGCGATGACCTCAGCAAGTTTAATACGCCAGACCAATGCGATAACGCCCGCGCCGGCCATAACCATGTAGATAAACAGTGACATCCAGGCACTCGGTACGTGCACAAACATGATTCGGTAACTGTCACCCTGCTGATAATCCGGAGGAGCGACCACCAGGCCTTGGTAAACACCCAACGTGATCAGCAGCAATGCACCCCCCATTAACCAGGGCAATACGCGACCCGCGAACGCGAAGAATGTTGGTGGAGATGACAATCTATGTAGGGCATTGAACATGGCTATTCACTCCAAGGTGATGCGCAAGGCCGCGGCTGCGGCGAGTGGGGCCAGCGTCAGCGCTAACATCGCCAACGCGCCCAACAGATACAGATGAGGTGCATAACTAAGACCGGCCGCTGCCTGTTCCAGCGCCGTGGTCGCGAAAATGAGCACCGGTATATACAAAGGCAACACCAACAGCGAAAGCAGTACACCGCCACGTCGCTGGGTCACAGTCAACGCTGCGCCTATAGCACCCACCAGGCTTAAGACGGGTGTCCCCAGCAGCAGCGTAATCATGAGTGCGGAGATGACCGGCGCTGACATACCCAACAGCACACCGATCAGCGGCGCCATAAAAATCAACGGCAGCGCACTGATCAACCAATGTGCCAGTACCTTAGTAGCGATTAGCAACGGCAGTGGGTAGGGCACGAGCATCCACTGCTCCAGACAACCGTCTTCATAGTCACTCTGAAAAAGATTCTCGAGTGTCAGCTGCGTCGAGAGTAAAGCGATCACCCAGAACACGCCCGGAGCAATGCGTGTCAGCATGTTCACTTCGGCACCCAATGCCAGCGGAAACAGTGAAACGCAGATCAATGTGAAGATCAGCGGTTGTAGTACGCGGCTGCGACGACGCAGCGCCAGGGTTAGATCGCGGGCGACGATGGAATTCGCAATTAACACGTCGCCTCCAGAGCTAATGTCACCAGGCTACCTGCGTCGAGTGTTAACGACTGATGTGTTGCTATGAATGCCAATCCCCCTTGGCGGAGATGTTGTGAAAGCATCACCTGGAATCCGTCGCAGGCCTGTGTATCCAACGCAGTCAGGGGTTCATCAAGAATCCATACTGGACAATCTGACACCAGCACACGCGCCAGGGCGACGCGTCGCTGCTGTCCTGCAGAGAGTTGTCCACAATGAAGCTCGGCGCAGTGCGTTAAACCGAGCTTATTGAGACAGGTAGCAATGCGATCCAGGTTGTGGATGCCGTGCAGACGCAGGCTAAAAGCCAATTCCTCGCGCGGGGTCAGATCTGCCTTGAGTGCATTGCGATGACCGAGATAAGCAAGGCGTGGTGCTTTGTCTAATGCCTCAGTCCCTGCCACCCATGTGATGCTGCCGGTCTCGGGGAGTGTCAAGCCAGCAAGGGTGCGCAGTAACGTCGTCTTACCACAGCCGTTTGGCCCCGTGATTTGCAGGGCTCGGCCCGTGGGTAACTCAAAACTGAGATTCTCGACCAGGCAGCGATCACCACGACTAAGGGTGAGTTGCGCCACTGTTAACCGGGACACGCGTTCGTCTTGCACGACAATCGACATACTTGTGTCTTGGCTCACGAAACCTGTTTTCAGCACGGGTATGGTCGTCATATCTGTGTATAAGTTCGCCAACTTTCCCTCTCAATTGGGCAGTATTTGCTCAGTCCCTACGCCTAACCATCCTGGCTGGCACTCGACGGGCATCAGAATAATTGGGAACAAATTCCCAAACTGTGTGGAATGTCACAACTTTCATAGGTTCTTCCGGTAACAATTCAGTCACTGTCAAAGCTGGCCGCGGTACGTCTATCGTGGCGGCATTCTCAGCCAGTAGAAGCGGATTACATATTGAAAGACATGATGTTATTGCTCTATTTGCTACCCGTGGGATTGATCCTTTGGGGCTATTACGCAGCCCATATACGGCGTCACGGACGCAATCTGGCGATGCTGGAACAGGGGCGCGCTGCCGGACTGACCGAGCCGGCATCACTACATCCCGTTATTGATCCCGTGCGCTGCATCGGGTGTGGCTCCTGCGTCAGTGCCTGTCCCGAGGGGAATGTGTTGGGACTCATTAATAAGAAGGCGGCACTGATTAACCCGACGCATTGCATTGGCCACGGTGCTTGCCGAGTGGCCTGCCCAATGGAGGCCATTACGCTGGTTTTTGGAACAGAAAAGCGTGGTGTGGATATCCCGCTGGTCGGTGAAGATTTCCAGACCAATGTGCCGAATATCTATATCGCCGGAGAGCTGGGTGGTATGGGACTCATCCGGAATGCCATTGAACAGGGCAGGCAGGCGCTGGAGGCCATCCGTAAATTAAGCGGTATCGGACAAGGTGACCGGTTAGATGTTGTCATTGTTGGCGCAGGACCGGCTGGAATCTCTGCATCGCTCGGTGCGCTACAGCACAAATTGCGCTTTGTGACACTTGAACAGGAAAGCCTGGGCGGTACGGTGGCGCATTTCCCGCGCGGTAAATTAGTGATGACAGCACCAGCAACACTGCCACTGATTGGCAAAGTGAAACTCAGCGAAACAACGAAAGAGGCCTTACTGGGTTTCTGGGAAGATGTGGTGCAGCGCACTGGTCTCAAGATCCAGTATCAGGAGCGTGTCGAAGAGATCACGGCACAGTCGGATAATATTCTCATCAAGACCAACCGCAACACGTATCAAACGCGGGCCGTGCTGTTGGCTATTGGTCGTCGCGGTACCCCACGTAAATTGGGTGTGACCGGTGAGGATCTGGATAAGGTGGTCTACCGCTTGATCGATGCAGAACAATATGTTGGTCAGCAGATTTTAGTCGTTGGTGGTGGTGATAGTGCACTTGAGGCAGCAGCCAGTATTGCTGAGCAGCCAAACACCCAGGTTACACTCTCCTACCGATCCGAGTCTTTCAGTCGCGCCAAGGAAAAGAATCGTCAGCGCATCGCTGCCGCGGAACAGTCCGGAGCGTTGCGTGTGCTGTTAAAATCCAATGTGCTGGAGATACAGCCAAAGCGCGTTATTCTTGATCAAGAGGGGGAACGTATTGAGATCGCGAATGATGCGGTGATTGTGTCAGCAGGGGGTGACTTGCCGACGCCATTCTTGAAGAAAATAGGCATTCAAGTGGATACCAAATATGGGACGGCGTAGTCCATCGATGATCCGCGTCGGAATGCTCGCTGCGCTGCTGGCAAGCGTTATGTGCCTGCCAGCGATCCCGGCATTCGCCGATTCTGTATCTGATTCAATGACCGAAGTGAATGCTGCAATCCGGGTCCGCGACTTTGCAACCGCCGCACGTCTGTTAGCTGAACAGGCCAAACTGGGTAATGCCGATGCACAGTATGAACTTGCCGCGATGTATCGTTCCGGCCGTGGCGTTCCTAAGGATCATGTGGCTGCCGTCCGCCTGCTGCAGCAGGCCGCTGAGCAGGGCCACGCCAAGGCGCAATATAATCTCGGTAACATGTATCTCAATGGCTGGGGTGTAGAGACTGATCCTATTGTAGCGCGGCGTTGGTTTGGCGCCGCCGCGGCCCAAGGGCATGACCTTGCCGCTGCCAAACTTAAAGAGTCACCTGACCTAGCTGAAACGAATGCCGCAGACACGATCAGTCTGCAAGCTGCCGCACGTCGCGGCATGCTGCCGCAATTGCAGCAGATGATTGCCTCTGGTGCTGATATCAACAGTATCGATCGCTATGGACGTAGCGCACTTATGGAAGCTGCAGAGCAGGGGCAGGTCGCGGTGGTGAATTGGTTGCTTGGTAAGAGTGCCAAACCCGATGTACAAGATCAGTACAGTGACACGGCATTGTTACTGGCGACACGTAACGGACATCGCGAAGTCGTCGATGCATTATTGAAGGCGCATGCCAATCCCAATCTTGCCGACAGAAACGACACATCGGCATTAATGCTGGCGGCAAGCCAGGGTGATACGGCGCTGGTGACGGCACTGCTTAAGCAAGGTGCCAACATCAATCAGCAAAACAAAAAAGGCTGGACAGCACTGGATTTTGCCGCAGATAACACCAAGGCCGAGAAGGTTGCCGCACTGTTGCGCAGACAGGGTGTCTCGGAGCATGCGGCTAAACCACCAGAAGACAATCTTACCGATCAACATCTCGCCGAAATGCAGGCCCACCAGGCACAGCTTAAAAAAGATCCTTATCAGGGTTGGAGTCTGCTGATGATGGCAGCATGGCGTGGCCAGGATGATATCGTTGCACGCTTACTCAAACAGGGTGTTGTTGTTGATCAGCATGATGAAGATGGCTACACAGCCCTGATGCGTGCTGCTTGGCAAGGCCATATAAAAATACTTGAGCAATTGCTGGCCAGCGGTGCGCAGGTTGATGCTGAGCAAGCACAGAAAAAAACTGCCTTGGCGATTGCGGCTGAACAGGGTCACATTAAGGCCGTGAGTCTGTTGGTAAAACACCGTGCCGATGTAAATCAACGCACTGATGATGGGGAAACACCATTGCTGCTTGCGCTACGCGCTCGGCATGTGGACATTGCACGTGTGTTATTGAAGATCGGTGCCGATCCGAACATTGTCAGTCGTAACGGTGAAACCGCGCTCATCCTGGCGCTGCGCAGTAATGACACTGGTCTAATTCGAGATCTGCTCGCGGCCCGTGCTGAAGTCAGTATCCAAGATCTCGCCGGGCGTTCAGCGATCTGGTATGCGGCAGATCTGGGGCAGACGGAAAACTTGGTTCTCTTGTTGACCCAGAAAGGCAGAATTGATGCGCAGGATTCTGAAGGCTACAGTGCATTGTCTCGGGCCGCTTGGCATGGCCACCGGTCTACCGTCGAACAGTTGTTACACGCAGGCGCACCTGTAGACCAAGCAACAAAGACTGGAAATACCGCTTTGATGTTGGCAGCAGACCGTGGGCATGTAGAGGTTATCGATCAGTTACTGAAGTCTGGCGCTGCGTTAGATACGCGCAACACCAACGGTAACACCGCGCTGATGTTGGCTGCGGCCTCGGGCCAGCGCGATTGCGCGCTCAAACTAGTGTCTGCTGGCGCGGACATTGCGATTCGCAATCAGCGGCGAGAACAGGCCATCGGCATGGCCGAGCAGGCCGGTCACAAGGAGTTGGCCGCGGAATTATCTCAGGCTCGTGGTCGTGGGAGCTGGCTCCCGGATTCCTGGAGATAATGTGAAGATAGTGGATAGCTTGTCGGTTCTCCTACAGATAGGCGGGTTGCCACCCGCTCTCAATGGGAATAAATTCCCATAATGTCTGATAAAACCTCCCAAGCCCTGACCGTTGCCATTCTGCGCGTATTGAGGCCGTTGATCCGCTTGCTGTTGCGGCATGGTGTGTCTCACCGCTCCTTCACGGAACTTGCGAAGTGGGTGTATGTCGATGTCGCCGCCGCTGAGTTCAATCTTGAAACGCGCAAACAAACAACCTCCCGTGTTGCGGTCATCACCGGTCTGACACGCAAGGACGTTGCACGCTTGCGGGTACAACCACAGCCTGACGAACGTGCGTACAGTGAACGTTACAACCGGGCTGCGCGGGTCATCGGTGCCTGGGTACGGGAACCGGACTTTAAAACCGAGGCTGGCGAACCCGCGGTCTTGCCGTTGCAAGGTGATACTCCCAGTTTCACGGATCTGGTGCATCGCCATAGTGGGGACATCCCGGTGCGTGCCTTGCTGGATGAATTACAGCGCGTCGGTGCGGTACAACTCGATGCCGATGGCAAGATCAGGTTGAACAGTCAAGGTTATGTACCGCATAGCGATACGGTTGAAAAAATCAATATCCTCGGTACAGATGCCGCGTTGCTGCTGAATACCATTAATCACAATCTGGTCAATGCCGACAAAGGGCCGCGTTTCCAGCGCAAGGTCGCTTACGACAACCTGCCGACCGAGGCGCTGCCCGTTTTTCGCGCGCTCGCCGCCGATGAGGGACAAGCACTTCTGGAAAAACTCAATCTGTGGTTGGCTGAGCATGATCGCGATACCAATCCTGATGTCACTGGCAGCGGACGTAACCGCGCCGGTATCGGCATTTATTATTTCGAAGAGCCCCAGGATGAGGAGGGGGCGGACTCATGAATATTCAGACTGGTTTGCTTAGGAGCCTGTTGGCTGTCACGTTGCTGCTACTGACGTCTTGTGGCGGTGGCTCAGGTGGAACGGTCGCCGAAGGTGGAATTGGCGGAACCGGCATCAGCAACGGACCCATCACCGCGTTCGGCAGTATTTTCGTTAACAGTGTTGAATATTACACTCAGAATGCCACGGTCTTTGTTGAAGGCAGCAATGTCGGTACGGGTGATGCCGCGGTGCTGAGCAATCTTGCCGTCGGAAAGGTAGTCACCGTGGAGAGCAGTATACCCAGTGGCAGCCAGGGTGTTGCTACTCGAGTGTACTTCAACGACAACGTCGAAGGCCCATTGCAGAACATCACCGTTATCGATGCCAGTACCAGTGAGTTGACGGTTTTGGGTCAAACTGTCATTGCCACAGCGGGCACACAATTTATTAATACAACGCTGGGTACTCTCACCATCAACAATCAACTGGAGATCAGCGGTCTGGTGACGGCAACGGGCGCGATCCAGGCGACATTCATCGAGAAGAAACTTGATACCTTTGTTTCAGGTGGCGCGGTGGAACTGGAGGGTGTGGTCAGTAATCTGAACACTTCAGCGCAGACGTTCACCATTGCGGCAGTTACCGTAAACTATGCGGGTGGTACTGATCTGTCGGGTCTCAGTTCAGCACTGGCCAATGGAAGTTCGGTTGAGGTCAAGGGTATCTTCACGGCTGGTGTGCTTTTGGCCAGTAGTATTGAGACTGAGGACGGCCTGTATATTTCTGGAGATACCCAGTGGCTTGAGATTGAGGGCCTCGTCAGTAGTAAATTATCGAACACCGATTTTGTGCTGAATAATTTACAGACTGTGCGTACAACTAGCAGTACGCAATATGAGGGCGGCACCGCTGCGGATGTGATCACCGGTGTGCGGCTTGAAGTTGAAGGTTCTCTCAGTAGCGGACTGTTGATCGCCTCGGAAATAAAGTTCCGTGATGAAGTAGCGATAGAGGCAAAGGTCGGTACGGCGGGCGCGAGTAGCCTTACGCTAGTCGGAATCCCCGGCCTCACTGTGACAGCCAACAGTCTGACGGAGGTTGGTGGCGCGGCGAACAGTCTTCCTGCGATCACCAGTGGACGTTTCGTGAAGGTTCTTGGCAATTGGTCATCCAGTGCAAACACTGTGATAGCGACCAAGATTGAGGTCGAAAATCCCTCTTCGACTATCGAAGTGAAGGTGCGAGGCGCGTTAACATCCGCAAGCAATCCCTTTATCACTTTACTGGGGACGACTATCGATACCACGGGTGTCAGTTACCGAAGTACCACCGGAACATCGTTATCAGCCGCGCAATTCTTCGCCCAGGCGGTTGCGGGGACACCGTTGTATATTGAAGGTACGCAGAACAACACGAGTAATATCCTGGCCTGGAACCGGGTCAGCCTGCGTGCACCCTGAGCCGCTGGTCGTTACACTAGCTCACTCAGTCGCCGGGACAGCCCGGCTTAATGGGCAAAGGTGATGCGCGGACGTTTTATCACAGTTGAAGGCGGGGAGGGGGTAGGTAAAACCACCAACCTCGGTTATATCCGCGCGGTACTTGAACAGGCGGGGAAACTGGTGATTTCCACCCGTGAGCCAGGCGGCACGCCGCTCGCGGAACATATTCGCGCTCTGTTGTTGGACCCACTCAATACCGGCATGTCGGCTGATTGTGAGTTGTTGTTGGTGTTTGCGGCCCGCGCCGAGCATATCGCCAAGGTCATACAGCCGAGTCTAGTTTCTGGGCACTGGGTGCTGTGTGATCGCTTCACCGGCGCCACTTATGCATATCAGGGCGGCGGACGTGGTCTGTCT
>JBGSOE010000448.1:0-7721 GCA_041739295.1 Thiohalobacterales bacterium
CGATCTGAATGGCCGACGATCCTTTCCTATAAAAGTCAGCACCCATATTTCCAGAACCAGCAACACCACACAGGCCATGAACACGATCCAGCCTTCGAAATCGTGGAGAAAACCTTCAGCCTGTTCGATGCCATAAGAATCGACCAGCACCCCAATCACCCCAATCCGAAAACTGTTCATCAACACAGTGATAGGAATGCTGGAGAGGACTACCACCACCCGCTTCCATATCGCGGCCTGATAGAAATACGATGCGATAATCGACAACGCGAGCAGCGGGAACAGATAGCGCAACCCACTACACGCCTCGACAACCTGCAGCTGGTAGATGCCAAGATCGATGACATTGCCTTCGAGATGTACGCTGATATCAAACAGGCGAATGACCGCTACGCCGATCTGGGATGAGATGAGCTGCAGTTGCGATGATAGGTTATAAAAAACGAAGTTTGGCAACGGAACCATCAGGAACAGCAACAATAGCGGTATTACAATGACCCTGAATGCCCTCCAGCCAAGAATCGCATAGGCTGCCGAGATGATCGCAATCACAAACCCATACTGGGTTATGGTAAAAATCGCACTCAACTGACCAACGAGCATGATCAGCACACTGATCACCAATAATAGGCTGCCGAGCCATGACCCCGTGAATTGCTGGCGCTCGAGCTCGTCCTTGCGTTGCCATATCAGGAACAGGGTGATAACAGGGATCATATAGCCGTAGCCATATTCCTCGCTCCTCTCCCACACTAGCTCCATGATCGCCAAAGCATCGAAGGCCAAGTAAACAGCAAGCATCAATGCCACACCCACCAAAATCCAGAGCATGATTGGCGCACGATATATAATAGATTGATTTGTCGTCATATTATCCATATCTTTGTAGATGTGTTCGATCTCAAAATGCCCACTTATATCCTTAAATTCTTTGGAATAAAACGCTACCTGTTAGCGTGAAGCAATGAATCGCATTTGATACTTAACATCAAGTCCAGGTTACAGCAAGGCATGCACATAATTGTGTCGCGCTCCGGTACGGTACGTCCTGTGACTGAAAAACGCCACAGTCACACGCTGCCGAAATTCGATCAGTTTATCCCGAAAGAATCGGTAGGCGGAAACGGCCTCTTTACTGTTTCGAGGCCGCACTACACGATTCGCAACCGCCGTTCACCATCGTCGTGATCAAATCACTGTAACGCCGTGCTAGTATCCGTCGGTCAAAATTCGCAGTGGCGTACTCCCGGCCAGAATTTCCCAATTCTTCGCACAATTGTGGTGACGCTGCCAGCTTCAGCACGGCATCCGCCAGTTCCCTGCTGTTCTCTGGTTCGATCGCCAGTCCTGCTCTAGCCTCTTCGATGATCTGCCGGCTTTCACCCTCGACACCGATCAGTATTGGCTTCTTCATCGCCATGCTCTCGAAGATTTTTGATGGGATTACTGTTTTGAAAAGATCCATTTTCTTCAGCAACACCAGACTGACGTCCGATATAGCCCACATTGCAGGCATTTTCTGCTTCGACTGTTGGCCGAGCATGATCACGTTATCCAGATTTTTGTCATCACGCATCTGCTGTATGCGCTTGCGCTCCGCCCCATCTCCCACCAGCAGGAAAACGATATCATCACGATCACGCAATAGTTCAGCCGCTTCCAGTATCGTTTCGAGGTGATGAGCCATACCGTGCGTACCAAAATAGGAGACGATGAATTTTCCTTCAATACCGAGCTCGCTCAGAAGCGCTGCATCCTTTGCGCGAACTTCGTAGAACGACAGATCCACGCCGTTTTTTATAACTTCAATTTTCCCCGGATCGATACCCTTCCCAACCATATAGCTGGCGAATGCATCGGTCACCGGTACGATGCGATCGGCTTTTCGGTAAGCAAACATCTCGAGACGCTCCAGCCCGCGAATCACCGTCTTGTTGGTGATAGCTCCGACCGCCAGAATGGATTCGGGCCACAGATCGCGAATCTCGAGAATCCACGGCACCCGCTTCAGGCGGCTGACAAAATACCCTGCCAGGCCATTGAAGAATTGAGGAGATGTCGATATCACCACATCGATGCGCTCCAGGAAAGGCACCGCCATAATTACAGCGATCATGTACGAAACGTAATTAATGGTGCGCTTCAGGAAGCCTTCGTTCGCAGTAACGTAAGTCCAGAGGCGGACGACCTTGACCCCGTCGATCTCCTCGGTGGAATACAAGTGGTTTTTGTACCCCTCGTATACCTCACCGCGAGGGTGATTTGGCGCACAAGTGACTACCGTAACGCGGTGCCCATCCTCTACCCACTGCTTGCAATGCTCATAGGTTCGTGAGGCCGGTGCGTTAACCTCGGGAGGAAAGTAATGTGAAAGAAAAAGAATATGCATAATGCGAAGCAGCGCTCCGATGTTGTTATCTGTTTATCGGGTTATTGTTGAAACCCGCTCCGGAGATTCGATACGCAGTGTCGAACGGCAGTTCGACGTCGCCAGACAATCGGACCACGCGGTTCAGACTGCGCACGCCGAATTCCGGAAAGTGCATGCCCTCGACGATTTCCGCCTGCAGGTTGTCAGGTAAGGCAATATGCGCGACCGTCTTTCCCGAGTAGTCGGTAACGGTTATCGATGCTTCATCCGACATCTCTGACACCAACAGGTCCGGGGCCAGGTGAATAAAGCTCTCGACCCGGTGAACGCCTTCACCGGTCAGGGTATCGCGCACCCGCCAGCCTTCGCTGCGCCGGTATTCTATCGCCCGGCGGTGGGTCACTTTGCCCTGCAGCCTCTGGTAGCCGTCGTGGGCGCCTTCGAACCTGGCGCTGTGGTTATCGAGCTGATCAAGTCGCGCACCGAGCGGTTTCGCACGCCTGGCAACCCTGAAAACACCCCATATTTCCGATTGCTCCTGACCGTCGACAACCACCGTGTTGTGTGCACGAGTGCTGCGTGCATAATGGCGGTCTTCACTGTTTTCGTAGTCGTGCACACCCGCATCGACTACAATCCGGCGACCGCCGAGACAAAGCTCGTAGCTTAGCGTATCGCAGTGGGCGTGCCCTGGCTGGTAATCCGGACCGATCAAGCCGCAATCCACGATCAGCATGTCATTCCCATCGCGCATCACGAAATACCCGGAGTCCGGTGCTGTCGATACGCGAAGCCCGGCCTCTGGTTCAGGCCGCTTATAATCAACCAACCATCCCGCATAGCCGAACAACTGCTGTGCAGTAGGCGCTATCCCATACGCTGAATCGTTGAACAACGGAATTTGCCCGTCCGGCGCAAGCACAGCATCAAGAAACGCCACGGCAGCGATACAACGCTCGCGCAGAACCTTGACATTGTCGGTACTCACCAGCGCCGGATTGGTCAACACAAGATTCAAAACATCCAGATAATCCTCAACGACGATACAGTGGTACATCGGGCTGCGCTCGTGGTGCCCGCCATCCGCAAGAATCTGCTCGCATGCTTCTTCAAGCAGTATTTTCCACCCGCTGGAAAGCCACCTATCAGCATCTACACCGGCGAAATAGGCGCCGGCAAACAACAGCGCCTTGGCGTTCTTGAGATAATGATTGGCAAGCAGATGACGTTCAATATTTCTCTCCAGCCACGCGGCTTGCATATAAAGGCTTTCCAGCCAGGCGCGCGGCAGCGGCAGTCCCGCCCCGCCTTTCAGAAACCACTTGATCCAGTTAACGATACGCAGCGATACCGTATAGGGCTCCCATGCGTCTTCATTGCCGGGCGGGTTACTTTCGATCCAGCTAGAAACAAGGTTTCCCAGCGCATCTCCGGATCGTCCAGGGTCTTGCAGATAATCGAAATAATGTAAGTTATAGCGCCACAGCTTGGGCATATCCCTGCACGCCCAGTCGATGCGTCCGTCGGGGAAGCTGCGCGAAACATTTAGAAAACAGAAACTGTAGTCGCCTTGCGCGCCACCGACCGGCGTCAGCGTCTCACCCAGCGAGACACCGTGACGAAGCGCGACTTCCCAATCCTTGCAGAACCGGACTCGACCACCAGACAGTAAACGCTGCCGGGCAAGATAAAAAAGCTGCTCCGGTCTCAGGTGAGATACCGTGGACAGATACAACCTGAGAGAATTCACGTTCACAGCCCTGTCCGCCAACCTGCCGTGTTAGCCGAGAGCATCGACGATATCGAAGCCGAGTCGAGTGACTTCGATCAGTTGATCAAACGGAATCGGCGAAGGCTTGCCGGCCCGGACGGCGTCGACAAACGCCGCGACGCAAGCCGCGTTGCCCTTGTCCTGTCGCCACAGGTTCATCTTGCTGAAACCGGGCCAGCCATATGCTTTGAGGCGCCTGAAGTTGTCGAGCTGCAGGATGCGCCCGGCGCAAAACACTTCCAGCCGCTCTTTCGGGAAGCCCTTGTGCCCGTTGGCCAGGTAGTGCACGGTCCCGAAGGAACCGTCCTCGAATGACATGGTGAAAGTCACCTTGTCATCGCGGATGGGCACGCCCGCCGCCGGACCCATCATGACCGCCTGGACAGACACCACCGGCACGCCGGCAAGGAACCTGAGCAAGTCGATAAAATGGCAACCTTCGCCGATGATACGGCCGCCACCCACTGCCCGGTCCTGCGTCCAGTGGTCGGCGGGAATGACACCCGCGTTTACAGTCATCACAAACGATTTCGGTTCGCGAACACCATCCAGCAGCTGGCTAATTTTCTGCACATGGGGCGCAAACCGCCGGTTGAAACCGACCATCAGTACCGGCGCCGCCCCGGTGCCGGCGGCGGACCGGTAGGTTTTTTCGATCTGGTCCATATCCTCGCGAGTCAGCGCCAGCGGCTTTTCGACGAACACGTGCTTGCCGGCCTCAAGTGCCTGGCAGACATAGCTGGCGTGGCTGTTGTGGCGCGTTGTGATGACAACCGTGTTGATCGAAGGATCTTCGACGATGCGCCGGCTGTCGGTGGTCGCTTCCGCGACCCCGAATTTCTTTCCTGCGTGAACACTGCTGACCCCGGTAGTGGAGGCGACTGAGCGCAGTTCCGCCGAGGTCTGGCGGAATGCCGGGATCAGCACCTGGGTCGCATAGTTTCCCGACCCAATGAAACCGATTACTGGCTTCCCGGGCGCGGCTGTCTGCGAGGCTATTGCGCCCTGCAGGGAAACCGTGCGTTCCCGCAGCTGCTCATCGCTTTTCCCGGCGGTGGCGTCCGGATAAGCCAGCAGGATGCCGAGCGATGGACCTGCTCCGCCGACCAGCGCGTAGGCGTCGCTCGCATCCGCCAGCGGGAAACGGTGGGATATCAGAGGTTCCGGGTCGATCTGGCCTCCGGCCAGCATGTCCAGTATGGCTTCGAAATTGCGCTGTTCCGTCCAGCGCACAAAACCAACGGGATAATCCTGCCCCATTTCCTCATAGGCAGGGTCATAGCGTCCCGGGCCATAGGAACAGGACACCTGGAACGTCAGTTCTTTTTCGAAGAAATCCGCCCTAGACAATTCCAGGCCGATCACGCCGACCAGCACGATGCGCCCCCGCTTCCTGCACATCAGCGCCGCTTGGTGCACCGGCTCGCTGCTCTTGGTGGATGCCGTGATCAGCACGGCGTCCACACCACGGTCGCGTGAAAACGCCATGGCTGCCTGCACCGGATCCTGCCCGCGCCCAATGTCGACCGTTTCCGCTCCGAACTCCCGCGCCAACGCCAGCTTGTCCGGGTCCATATCGATACCCAGCACACGGCATCCGTTAGCCCGCAATAGCTGCACAGTCACTAGGCCGATCAGACCGAGACCGGTTACCACAACCGTTTCTCCGAGGGTCGGCTGCACCAGCCGTATGCCCTGCAGGGCGATCGCGCCGATTACTGTGAAAGCGGCGGCGTCATCACTCACAGGATCGGGGATTTTTGCGCAAAGATTTGCCGGCACACAAACCACCTCTGCATGCTTGCCGTTGGATGCCACCCTGTCGCCGATTTCAAACCCATTAACGCCCTGGCCGACGTCCATCACTGTGCCGACGTTGCAGTAGCCCATGGGAAGTGGTTGGTCCAGCTTGCTTTTTACCGCCTCGATGGTCGGAACCAAGCCATCGGTCCTGACCTTGTCGATCACCATCCTGACCTTGTCGGGCTGTTGGCGCGCCTTGTCCAGCATGTTGGCCTTGCCGAAATCGACCAGCATGCGCTCGGTTCCCGCGGAAACCAGCGAGCGCGTGGTGCGGATCAGCAACTGTCCCGGCCCGACGCGCGGACAGGGTACATCTTCCAGCACTGTTTCACCGGACTTGAGATTTTGCAGTATCTGTTTCATATCAATTGAGCAACTTTATTAGTTGGGGTTATAAATCAAACTGCTGGCGTGCAGCGCTACTGATGATTAGGGGCATGATGAAGCACACTTCGAGCTGGACAAAGCCACATACCCCTACCGGGGAACACATTTTGCCCGCGACTTTTTGATATCCGACGCATTTGCGCTCCCTGCCAGTCATATCGGTGATGCCGGCGGGTCGATAAACAATCTGCACCACAACTCCATGCATATCAGCGAGAAAATGGTGTAGGTTCCGTCGATTCGTCCTGCCCGGTCCCTGTCTATCAATCGCTGTACTCCGGCGGCATCAAATAATCCTCTCGCCTCGATCGATTGACGCGACAATACATCCTCGACAACCGGCCGCAATTCGTGGCGCAACCAGTGCCGCAGCGGCACACCAAAGCCTGTCTTGGGCCGATAGATCACCTCGTGCGGCAGATAGGGCTCCATGGCTTTCTTGAATATCCACTTGCCGACGCTTCCATTCTGTTTATACCGGACCGGAAGGCGGGCAGCGAGCGCGACCAGATCCGGATCCAGCAACGGCACACGCACTTCGACCCCCGCGGCCATGCTCATCTTGTCGGTGTAGTTCAGGTTGTGGTCGGCCAGAAAATGCTTGCCCTCAAGATACAGCATGCGATTAAGAGCTGGCGTGTCCGGCGGAAGATTCTGCAAAGACGACAACAGCGGCGCCGCATAGACATCCGCTGTAACCGCCTCGCGCAGCCGTGGCCCGTACAATGTATTCAAGGTGTCCGGATGGGCCCAGTAAAAATAACTTACAATACGCTCGTCGCCGTCGAGACCGGCGAACTGCAACGCTTTGCCCAAGCGCCGCGCCAGTGGGTTGCCTGACGGCAACAGGCGGGCTGCGCCACCGATAGCTCGGCGTCCAGCCCCTGGAATCCAGTTCCAATATTTTTCCTGCATCAAGGCGTAATGACGCCGGTATCCGGTGAACAAATCATCTCCACCCGCGCCGGACAACAACACCTTTATGCCATGCTCACGGGCCAGTTGACTTATAAATAGCGCGTTCAGCGGCGCCGGGTCCGCCTGCGGCTCGTCGAGGTGCCAGATCATGTTCTCCAGCTGCCCGGCCATCTCGGGTCCAACAACGACAGTATGCAGATCGACGCCGAGATGCTCCGCGACTCGCCGGGCATAGGGGAGATCTTCCGTCATCCCTTCCGCACCAGCTGAGCCATCTTTGAAGCCGATGGTAAAGCACTGCAGCTTCTGATCCGGCACAGCTTCCCTTGCAAACGCGACAATCGAGCTCGAATCCAGCCCGCCGGAAAGAAACGCACCCACCGGAACATCTGCGACCATCTGCCGAGTAACGGCTTCTCTTAGAGCACTTTCAACCTGCGAAATCGCCTGCGCTTCGGTCAGCGCTTCGAT
>JBGSOE010000459.1:0-17406 GCA_041739295.1 Thiohalobacterales bacterium
GGCGACATCATTCGTCCGCATCTGCTGACCACTGCGATTGGTCAGGCTTCTATTGCGGCGGAGAGCATTCAGCATTACCTCAACCAGGAAGAGCAAGCCAAGCGTCCGAAGGTCGACAAGCATCACTTCAAACTGCTCGACAAGCTGCGTGAAACCGGTCATGCACCGGGCGAGTTCAATCCTGATGAACAAGGTGATCTGCGCGGCACCGACCACAGCAAGTGGGCGATCCATAACTACGAAGACCGTTCCGCCGCGGAAATCATCCCGCACAACAAGCTGTTCCTCGGTCACTTCGGCTATACCCCCCGCCACAAGCGTGAGGAATATGGTCCGAGCGCATACGAAGTGTTGAGTCACTTCGATGAGCGCCGCAAGAACCTGCCGGAAGCCGAGGTCATTGACGAAGCTAAGCGTTGCATGAGCTGCGGTATGTGCTTCGAGTGCGACAACTGCGTCATTTACTGCCCGCAGGATGCCATCTTCCGTGTGAAGAAGAGCGATTACACTACCGGCCGTTATGTGGATACCGACTACACCAAGTGCATCGGCTGCCACATTTGCTCGGACGTGTGCCCGACCGGCTACATCGATATGGCGCTGGGCGACTAAATTGATCTTTAAGGAACGGACATGGCCGTGATGTATAAATATGTGCGGTCTCTGATTCTGCTGGCGGGAATGGCCTGTTTGGGCCTCCCGTTGGTCGCTCAGAGCGAAACCCCGCTACCTGTCATCCCTGAAGCAACTTCACGCTTCAGTGATGCACAGGCCTGCGTGGAACCGACGGAAGAAATGCGGAAGAACCACATGAACTACATCCTGCATCAGCGGGATGAGACCATGCATAAGGGTATCCGCACCCGTCAGCACAGTCTGGAAGAATGCATCAACTGCCATGTTCCCGCTGAGGACAAGGAAGGTCAGCCGATGCGCATCGAGAGCAAAGAGCATTTTTGCAACAGTTGCCACAGTTACGCAGCAGTCAAAATCGATTGCTTCCAATGTCATGCCGATCGTCCCGTGGGAAAAACAGCTTTCCATCCATTGACCAGCCAAGCGCCTGGCAAGACCGATTTCCATCACAGCGATGCAGATACAACTGTATCCGCTAACACCCTGGAAGTTCTGGCTGAAGAGGGCAAGCTGCAATGACCCACAAAAGCGAGATCGATAGTTCACGTCGCCAATTTCTGAATGGCTCCGCCATTGCGGCAGGCTTGGCCATCGCACCCGGTGTGATGTTGCACCAAGTGGCGAACGCTAAACCGGCCGATCAGGCCGTATCCAGTGATAAGCGCTGGGGCATGCTGATCGACACCAACAAGTGCAGCAAGGGCTGCGATGCCTGTGTGCGTGGTTGCCAAACGGAGAATGGTTGGGGCGAGAACGAAACTAAATCCAACCCAGATCAGCTTGCCCAGTGGATACGTAAGGTTGAAGTACGTGATACTTCGACTGGCTTTAGCAATTCTCTGCCCTTGATGTGTCAGCATTGTGAGCATCCGCCGTGTGTGGATGTATGCCCGACGGGCGCATCTTTCAAACGTGCTGACGGCATTGTGCTGGTCGACAAACATATCTGTATCGGCTGTCGTTATTGCATGATGGCCTGCCCCTACAAGGCACGTTCCTTCATACATGAAGACCTGCATGACCAGTTGCCAACAGCACCACGTGGCAAAGGCACGGTCGAAAGTTGCACCCTGTGTGTGCATCGCGTCGATAAGGATGGTGATAACGCCATACCTGCCTGTGCCGAGGCCTGCAATGCTGAAGGTCATGAGGCCTTTGTGTTCGGAGATCTGAAGAACCCGAACAGTCGGATCTCACAGGAACTTGCCAAGCATGGTGGCACTCAGATTCGCGCCGATCTCGGTCTGAATGTGGGCATCCGCTATCGCGGTATTTGAACAGTACTCGTCTAGTCACTGAAGTACGAACACAGGAACGACAGTAGCGATGAAAGCAAAAGTACACTTTCGCGAAGTTCTGAATAACGGCACCGGATACTACGGACTATTAGCCCTGCTCGGCGCCATTGTCCTGGTCGGACTGGGTGCGGCTTTCTACATGGAACATAACGGCCACTTCGTGACCGGCATGAACAACCAGATTGTCTGGGGCACCCCGCATGTATTCGCAGTATTCCTGATCGTGGCCGCTTCGGGTGCGCTCAACGTTGCCTCGATAGGCTCGGTGTTCGGCATACCCCTGTACAAGCCACTCGCGCCACTGTCGGGCCTGCTAGCCATCGCCCTGCTCGCCGGTGGTCTAGCCGTACTGGTGCTCGATCTCGGCCATCCTGACCGCTTGATCGTCGCCATGACCTACTACAACTTTAAATCCATCTTTGCCTGGAACGTGATGCTCTACACCGGCTTCATGGCCGTGGTCGTCGTCTATCTGTGGATGATGATGGAACGCAAGATGAACAAGTTCACCAAGCCAGCTGGTTTTTTCGCCTTTATCTGGCGTCTTGCGCTGACCACTGGTACCGGTTCCATCTTCGGCTTTATCGTGGCTCGCGAGGCCTATGACGCCGCTATCATGGCGCCAATGTTCGTTATCATGTCCTTCTCATTCGGATTGGCGATCTACATCCTGGTGCTGATGGCATCATTCAAGTGGACCGATCGCGTACTCGGCGACAAAATCCTTTACCGTCTCAAAAACCTGCTGGGTGTCTTTATTGGTGCCGTGCTGTATTTCGTGTTGGCGTTCCATCTGACTGGTCTGTATGCCGCAGAGCATCAGACAGTCGAGCGTTTCATCCTGCTGGATGGTGGCATCTACACCAAGTTATTCTGGATCGGTCAGATCTTGATCGGCAGTCTGGTTCCGCTGGCCATGATTTATCACCCGACGCTCGGCAAGAGTCGCAGCAGTATCGGCTGGGCCTGTGCCTTGGTGATATTGGGCGGCATGGCTCAAATGTACGTCATTATTATCGGTGGTCAAGCGTTCCCATTGGTGTTGTTCCCCGGCTTGGACGTCAGCAGCAGCTTCAATGATGGTGTTGTCGCCAGCTACGCACCGAAACTGCCTGAGTTTCTGCTCGGTATCGGCGGCTTTGCCATTGCCATGTTGATGGTCACGATTGCGGTCAAGGTTCTGCGCTTTCTCCCGGAAAGTCTGGCCGATGCCATTGTCGATCCACACTCGGCAAGTGACGCCAATAACGTTGCTAAGAAGGCCGCTTAATACAGTTGTTGTTCTACGTCGGGTAGGCTGCTGTATCCGCCGCCCTAATACAGAAACATACAAGCACGGCAATCCCCATCGGATTGCCGTGTCCGTTTAAGGAACCCCTTTTTAAGGACGACCCTTAAGCCTAACACCATGGCCCATCTGCTCATCTCCGCTGCCCATAAGTCGTCCGGCAAGACCACGGTCACACTGGGTCTATGTGCATCCCTGCGCGAGCAGAATCTACATATCCAACCATTCAAGAAAGGCCCGGACTACATTGACCCCATGTGGCTCGGTCAAGCAGCCGGTAACCCCTGTCACAATCTCGATTTTTACACCATGCAGCCAGATGAGATTCTGGCCACGTTCGGTTACTACTCGGCACAGGCCGATCTTGCGTTGATCGAAGGTAACAAGGGCCTGTACGACGGTTTGGATCTGGACGGCAGCAACAGCAACGCCGCGCTTGCCAAACTGCTCAAGGCACCCGTCATCTTAGTCATTGATGCACGCGGCATGACCCGCGGCATTGCGCCACTCATTCTCGGTTACCAGGCCTTCGATCCAGACGTGCGCATTGCCGGTGTGATCCTCAATCAACTCGGCGGTAGTCGGCATGAATCAAAACTACGTGCCGTCATCGAACACTACACCGATGTGCCTGTGGTGGGTGCGGTGGCACGTGAAGAAAGTCTGGAAATTGTCGAGCGACATCTGGGCCTGATCCCCAGCAATGAACACGAAGCAGCCGTCGCGCGCATTCGGCACATCGGTGAGACCATAGGACGACAAGTGGATCTGGCACGCATTCGTGCCATCGCCGACAGCGCTGATATTTTGCCTGCTACACCGCCGTTTGATATCACCGCGGAGCCGGTCAACACAGTCCGGATTGGCATCGCCCGTGATGAAGCTTTCGGCTTTTATTATCCCGACGACTTGGCGGCTCTGCGCCGTGCCGGCGCTGAACTGGTACCTATTAATACCCTACGTGATAGCACCCTGCCCGCCATCGACGGTTTATTTATCGGCGGTGGTTTTCCGGAAACCTGTATGGATGCCTTGGCTGCCAATCAAAGTCTACGCAACGCTATTCGATGCGCCATCGACAACGGCTTACCAACCTATGCGGAATGTGGCGGACTGATGTATTTAGCGCGCAGTCTGAACTGGAATGGCAAACGTGCAGAGATGGTCGGTGTCATTCCAGGAGATATCGACATGCACACCCGTCCACAAGGTCGCGGTTATGTGCGTCTGGAAGAAATCTCTGGCATGCCCTGGCCCGCCACTGCTGACACGGACACTCAGGTCTCAGCACATGAGTTCCACTACTCCGGTCTGACCAACCTGGATCCGCAGGCACAATTTGCCTTCAAAGTATTGCGGGGTACCGGCATCGACGGTCAACATGATGGTTTTGTGTATAAAAATCTGCTCGCCTGCTACACCCATCAACGCGACACTCGACATCATCGCTGGGCCGCCCGTTTTGTTGCCTTTGTACGTCAGCATACCGTGCAGAACACCGCCACTGGACAACCGCCCCTGGATTGAGCTCAGCATCCACACCACTTAACAATAGGAATCTTAACCATGATGACCATCACTCCTACCGCCGCCGCGCAAATCAAAGCCGCCGCCAAGCAGGGCCGCATGGAAGGCATGGCGTTACGCGTCGCTGCCCAGCGCAGTGACGACGGTACTATCCAGTACGCCATGGGCTTCGATGACAGCAGTCGTGCCGATGACACCCGCATCAACATTGAAGGCGTTGATGTAGTTGTCGCCTCGACCAGCACCATTTTGCTGGAAGGTACGACCTTGGACTATGTCGAGCTCGACCAAGGCAAACACGAATTCATTTTCATGAACCCCAATGATCCCGATTATCGCCCGCCCCAGGATGGCACCGCCTGATACCTCTTGGTCTCCCACGATATTTCCTACAGCTACTGTAGGTTATGAGGGTCTGGCGCAATGATGCTATAGTGCCTGACGGTATCTGCAACACGCTGTTAGGTGATTAAAAGCGTTCTATGGCTATAGCATCCAATAACACCCAGCCTGCGAAAACTCCGGCCGAATCCAGGCTGGAAAACACGCGCGCCAGTTGGACACTGCCCCCGCTTGGTGAACATTGGCACCGGCGACTCGGCCCGCGCTGCAACTGCATTTTCATTGCCTTGATCGGGCTTGCCGCGGTACTTCTACTGCTAGGACTGATGCCCTGGGTGTTTCCTCAGGGACAGCTAGCTGCCAATCTCCACGGTCTGTTGCTGGGTCCGGGATTGATATTTCTGGGGGTACTTTATTACCTCGTCAAACAGCATCTGCTTCAGCCTTTATTCCTATTGCGACAGTGGGCAGACCACGTTGGCGCCGGCGAACTCGCCGCGCGTATCCCGGTTCCCAAGCAAGGTGATTTCCAGAATCTGGCCTCTGACATCAACAGTATCAGCAATCGCTTGCAGGGCCTGTCGCTGGACATGGAGGCACAGGTCCGCAAACAGACTGAGCACATCAAGCATAAGACCCGTTCACTGGAAATCCTCTATGACGTGGCCGCCAGCATCAACAGCTCCCGCGATCTGGATGATCTGCTCACGCGCTTCCTGCATACCTTGAAAGATGTCGTGCATGCCCGTGCCGCGACCGTGCGCCTATTGACGAATGACAAACGTATGCGGCTGGTCGCCAGTATCGGACTGAATGACGAAGTGGTGGCCCGTGAGCAATTCATGCCTTCGCATCAGTGCCTGTGCGGTTTCGCCGCGACCGAAGGCAGCATTCGCAGCGACGATAACCTGCATAAATGCGACGCTCTGATTGGTACACCCTTCTTCGCGGATAGTGAAGTAGAAATGATGGCAGTGCCTCTTCAATATCGCGGCCGTACACTCGGCGTCTATAACCTGTTTGTGGATCGCGACCTCCGCTTCAGTACTGACTACGACAGCGAATTACTGATTAGTATTGGCCGCCATCTGGGTATGGCCATCGAAAAGGCCAGCGTGGATGAAGAGGCCAATCGACTTACCATCATCGAAGAACGCACCCGCATTGCCCATGAGCTCCACGATTCGCTGGCACAGACGCTGGCGAGTCTGCGTTTCCAGGTGCGCGTGTTGGACGAAACGCTGCACCAGGGTGATGAATCGGCACTCTGGTCAGAACTCGAGCGCATCGAAAACAGTCTTGATGAGGCCTACAGCGAACTACGTGGCCTGATTGAGCATTTCCGTGCCCCCATTGATCGGCGCGGCTTTATACCTGCGGTCGAGAAAGTCATCGAACGCTTCCGCAACGAATCCAAAATTCAAATCTTTTTACAAAAGGAATGGTCGGGTCCAAGTCTGCCAGAAGACATGGAAATCCAGGTGCTGCGTATTGTTCAGGAAGCCTTGTGCAATGTGCGCAAACACAGCCATGCACATACAGTGCGCGTGCTACTGCGTGGTCAGAAAGATGGCTCCTTCCGTGTACTTGTCGAAGACGACGGCATCGGCATCGCACCCCTTACATCGGCCGGAGCACCAGGTGAACATGTTGGTCTTTCCATCATGGAAGAACGCGCACGTCGTATCGGCGGCAAGATTCGTTTTGAAAGCGAGCCCGGTGAAGGCACACGTATTCAACTGACATTCCGCGCCCCCACCACGCGTGTCGATAATGAAATCCCACTTCCCTTACCGACCGTTAACAAGACGAACTCATGAGCCTACGCATACTGGTAATCGACGATCACACCCTGTTCCGTGTGGGTCTACAGGGACTGCTTGAACATCGTGGCATTGAAGTGGTTGCAGCGGTTGGTGACGGCCAGGAAGGCCTGGCATTGGCAGAGCAACTTCGCCCCGACGTCGTGCTGTTGGATATGCGCATGCCAGGCATGGATGGACTGGGTGTGTTGCGGCATCTGCGCCAGACGGGCTTGAAGATGCCTATCGCGATGCTGACCACCAGTAGCAACGAGCAGGATCTCGTCGAAGCCCTGCGCAGCGGAGCTCAGGGTTATCTGATCAAAGACATGGAACCGGATGATCTGGTGGTGGCATTACGTGACATCGTTGCCGGCAAAACAGTGGTTGCCCCTGATCTCGCCCCGGTGCTTGCCAAGGTTGTACAGGGTGAAAGCGTCAAGCCCCGTGATCCTAGCCCGTTCTCAGAGCTCACGCCACGCGAGAGCGAGATTCTCGGGCTACTCGCTGAAGGCCAGAGCAATAAGGCCATCGCGCGTAATCTTGGCATCTCCGACGGCACCGTCAAGCTTCACGTCAAGGCTATCCTGCGTAAGCTCGGCGTGCATTCGCGTGTCGAAGCTGCGGTTATCGCTGTCGAACAGGGTATGCGCAACAACCGCACCGAAAATTCGCGCAACATCGATTAGCGCAGGGTGCTTCAACCATAAAGAGCACGTTTACCGATGAAACGCTTTGTTGATCTGATTGCCGAATGTCTTCCGAAAATCAAAGAGGTCATGCCCTGGGACATCGATCAGCTCCGTCAGGAAGATCCAAACCTGCTGATTCTGGACATCCGTGAACCCTATGAATTCGAGACCGCGCGTATCGAAAACTCGCTGAATGTTCCACGCGGAATTTTAGAAACCGCCTGCGAATACGGCTACGAAGAAACCATTCCGGAGTTGGTCAAAGCCCGTGAACACCCAGTGTTAGTAATCTGCCGCTCTGGCAATCGCAGTGCCTTGGCAGCTTATGTCATGCAACAACTTGGTTATAGGAACGTTGCGTCCCTAAAGACAGGCCTGCGTGGCTGGAACGATTACGAACTGCCCTTGATAAAAGCCGATGGCCAGCGTCTGGATATGGAAGATGCGGATAAGTACTTCACGCCAAAGGTCAAACCAGAGCAGATGCCACCAAAGGTTTAACTTCCATTACGCGCAAATACCAAACTTGCTCTTGCGCGTTACGACGCTGTCTCAAACGTAATGTTTACGGTCTTTCCTGCGGGTACCGGCCTTCTGCACAATCACACCGGCAATCGGTTTGAGATTGGCAATCTCAATGGTGTCGTAGCTGGATTTCATGGGTTTCAGATAGTAGCGATCTTCCTGCACCAGCAATTGCCGGAAGATATGTTCTCCATTCACTTCCGCCAGTACGAAACTACCGTTTTGAATCACCCCCGCCGGGTCGATCACGATGATGCAACCGTTGTCAAATTCCGGCGCCATGCTATCTCCCAGCACCTGTAGGGCGAACAACTCGTCAGAGGTGCAAGCGCCGCCGTCGATATCGATTTTCTGTACATCCATCGTGTATCTCCCGTTGGTGTGCGCGGCATATTTATATGCCACGCACACCTGGTCAAGTAGGTTGTTTCTCTGTACTACTGAATTCTGTTTCGTAGACATGCTCAGTGGGTTTATACCATCCCAGCTTGTTGTGTAACTTCACAACCTCGCCAATAATCGTAAGTGTTGGTGCACGGACATCGGCCTCGGCAACCAATGCAGACAGTGTCGCAACGGTACCAATGTGTACACGCTGGTTGCGTGTTGTGCCCTGCTCGACCAACGCGGCCGGCATGTCCGGGGCCATACCATGCGCAATCAACTGATCGCAGATGATGCCAATGGCGGTCAATCCCATGTAAAACACCACAGTCTGACGCGGTTGGACCAACTGCGACCAGTTGATATCCAGGCTGCCTTCTTTCAGATGCCCGGTGACAAAAGTGCATGACTGGGCATAGTCACGGTGCGTTAACGGTATTCCGGAATAGGAGGCGCAACCTGCTGCGGCCGTGATGCCAGGAACCACCTGAAAGGGAATACCCTCCTGGGCCAGGGTTTCGATTTCCTCGCCACCGCGACCAAAGATAAACGGATCGCCACCTTTAAGGCGCAACACTCGTTTACCCTGCCGCGCCAGATCCACCAGTAGCTGATTGATCCCCTCCTGAGGCACCGCATGATTGTTCTTTTCCTTGCCGACATAGATGCGTTCAGCATCGCGTCGCGCAAGATCCAGAATCGGCGCAGATACCAGACGGTCATAGACCATGACGTCAGCCTGCTGCATGAGTCGCACGGCGCGGAAGGTCAGCAAATCAGGATCTCCTGGGCCAGCCCCGACCAGATACACCTCACCGACGCTCTGCTTGGCGCTGCCCTTTGCCAAGGCCTGCTCGATACACCGTTTTGCCTCGGCCTCTCGGCCGGCAAAGACCAGTTCAGTGATAGGACCTTCAAGCACCTCTTCCCAAAACCGGCGGCGATCATCAGGGTCAGCAAAGCGTTGCTTTACAACCTCGCGTAAATCCTCAACTATTGATGCTAACCTGCCGTAAGCAGAAGGAATTAATGTTTCCAATCTACTGCGCAATTGGCGCGCCAAGACCGGTGAGGCTCCACCGGTAGACACCGCAATCATTACCGGCGAGCGATCCAGGATAGAGGGCACGATGAAACTGCACAACTCTGGATTGTCCACCACGTTGACGGGAATTGAGCGCGCCTGAGCCAGTTGGGAAATTTCAGCATTGACGGCGAAATCGTCCGTCGCGGCGATAACCAAGCGCACGTCGTCCAGATCTGCTGCTTGAAAACGACGCGCATGATGCCGTAGGACGCCAGCAGCGGCCTGCTCGGCCAGATCTGAGGTCAGTTGCGGAGCCACGACAAGGACATTGCCACCGGCCTTACGCAGCAGGGCAACCTTGCGGGACGCCACTGCTCCACCACCTACAACCAAGCAGGGCTGGCCATTTAGTTTGAGGAATACGGGCAAATACTGCATGAGCGATCTACGCTGCTTTGGCAAACGCATCATGATACATGGAGCGGTCGAGATAGGAATATCCTAACCGTGGTAGAAAGGGATAATGACAGATCTCAAAAGGTTATTTCAACCCATTGAGTTACTGGGACTTCCAGAGAGCTTAGGGGAGTGGCTTCGAAATACTGCCCATCAATCGCAAATCTTGATCGCCACCAAACATTTGCCCGCCATTGTCGATGAGTCGCAGGCCTAGCCCGTAGCCGCGCACCTCAGTGCTGGCGCCCAAACTAAGGCTAGGTTGATCACTGTAACCCTGGAACGAACTGTAATCAGAGCTGTATTGACCCAGACGCACGGAGAGCGAAAGGTTCTCCGTTACAGGTTGCAGCCATCCGGCCTCGTAGTACAAGGATGGCTCATCGCTGAAGGCGGTTTCTGGCAGATACCAGACCTTACCCTCTAATGCACCAAAGCTCAGACCAAGGAAATAATCACGGTAATTTATCGTGTCCACACTCTCTGTCACATGCGAAAGCGATATGCCAAGATCCAGATTCAAGCCATTGGCAAAGCTATGCCCTACACCGACCGCCATATCAAACTCGGGGGCTAACGTGCCCCAGGACCAGCTAGCAGGTGGACGTAACAAAGATGGGCCTTGAGCAGCAGTGAATTGCGATTGCTCACCCGCAGCACCCCAAAAGCTGAGGCCCGAGTTGGAACTTGAGTCCTCTGCCGAAACAGGCATCACTGCGCAGACACACAGCATTGCCAGCGCACGATTAACATGGCTACGGACACTGATTTGGTTGTGTTTGGCATTGATTTTCATGGCAGCGGATCTCCATTTTGCTCGGCCAGAATCGTGACTCGGCATTCCGGGCACATATCTTAGCCGTAACAGTAGCCCGACTCACAGACAAAATCTGCCCATCGGCTCACAGTTCTTTTACTCTTAAGTAATTACATTAACTTAACGCTTTACTAACTATTTCATATACATCCTTCGATATCTTTGCGTTATCTCTCAGTTTTGTCAAGGTATTCTTCTGTGCTGCTTGACGGATATCGTTATAGCGCCGCCAGTCATTAAATACTCCGACCAAGCGTGCAGCGACCTGCGGGTTGATCTGGTCCAGCTCTGCTATCTTTTCGCCCATGAAGACATAACCCGCTCCATCAGACGCATGGAAGCGCGCCGGGTTACCCTGACTGAAACCTCGCAGTAATGCATACACCTTGTTGGGGTTCTTTAGGCTGAAAGCCGGGTGTCCGGTCAGCGCCCTAACTCGCTCCAAGGTATCTGACCGGCGCGACAACGCCTGAACCGAAAGCCACTTATCCACCACCAAAGGTTCTTGCTGCCAGTGGTCATAAAACTCGGCCAGGCACTGATCGGCAATCGGGTCATTACGTTGTGCCAGACTTGTGAGAGCGGCCATTACATCTGTCATATTCTGCCCACTACGAAACTGCTCCTGACACAACGTCATAACTGCCGCGTCGTTTTCAAGCTCCATCAAATAGGCCAGGCAGAGATTACGCAGACTGCGTTTGCCTACGGACTCTGCGTCGATCTGATAGGGACCCGTGCTGGCTTGCATATGGTAGGTTTGCAGCAAAACAGACTTTAACTGTCCCGCCAGATGGCCACGCAGGTACTGCCGAGCCTCGTGTAACGCCTGTGGGTCAATGACGGGCATAAACTCTGCGAGATAGGTTTCGCTCGGCAGTGTCAAAGCCAACGCATTGAAGGCCGGGTCGGCATCCCTGGCATTGAGCACTGCCGCGAACGCATCAACAAAGAAGGCTGGCACCTGCATCTCGAGCTTGCTGCTCCAGGCATCCGCTAAGTTGAGAATCAGACGCACCGCCAG
This sequence comes from Thiohalobacterales bacterium, assembly GCA_041739295.1. Taxonomy (GTDB): domain Bacteria; phylum Pseudomonadota; class Gammaproteobacteria; order Thiohalobacterales; family Thiohalobacteraceae; genus JAHJQQ01. The sequence continues at coordinate 11,819 of JBGSOE010000459.1, forward strand.
CCGTTGACCGGCCTCCCAGCGACTGTAGGGGTCGGTGTCGTGCGCCAGTAACAAACTCAACTCGGCATCGGTGTATTCCATCTCCAGGCGCACCGGCGCCGAGAAGCCGCGCAACAGTGAAGGTACAGGTTCAGCATCGATCTCCTGGAAGACAAAACTGTCTTGCTCCTGACACAGTTGCAGCACCCGTTCAGTGCCCTGTGGTTGGCTCTCTCCAAAGAGCAGTAGCGGCAAGGCCTGCCCCTGAGCATCGAACAACGCCACCGCAATGTGTATATGGAAGGGCTGCTTAGCCTGTTGCCCCGGTGTGGCCGGACAGGCCTGTTGCAACGTCATGGCATAGGTCCGCGCGACCGGATTATAGTGGCGATCGACCCGAACCACGGGCGTCCCTGCCTGGCTGTACCAATATCTGAATTGCTGCAACTGCACCCCGTTGGCATCTTCCAGGGCGCACATAAAATCTTCTGTAGTAACGGCCTGGCCATCATGGCGTTGGAAATACAGATCCGTACCATGTCGAAAGCCCTCTACACCAAGCAACGTATGCAGCATGCGCACCACTTCGGCGCCTTTGTTGTACACCGTTGAAGTGTAGAAATTATTAATCTCGACATAACTATCCGGGCGTATCGGATGCGCCATAGGCCCAGCATCTTCACGGAACTGATGGGTGCGCAGCAGGTTCACATCCTGGATGCGTTTGACCCCGCGTGAGGTCATGTCTGCGGAAAATTCCTGATCGCGGAAAACCGTGAAGCCTTCCTTCAAACTCAGCTGAAACCAGTCACGGCACGTAACTCGATTGCCGGACCAGTTATGGAAGTATTCATGGCCAATCACGCCTTCGATATTTTGGTAATCCATATCAGTAGCCGTGTCGGGGCGTGCGAGGACGTACTTCGAGTTGAAAACATTCAGCCCTTTGTTCTCCATGGCACCCATATTGAAATCATCCACTGCGACAATCATGTAACAGTCGAGATCGTATTCCCGGCAATACACCTCTTCATCCCAACGCATGGCTTTTTTCAACGACTGTATGGCGTGATCGCACATATCAAGGTTGTGCGGTTGTACATAGACGAACAGCTGCACCTTGCGACCGGAGGCCGTTACAAACTCATCCTCGATCCAAGCCAGCGTCCCGGCCACCAGCGCGAACAGGTAACTGGGTTTGGGGAAAGGATCTTCCCAGCGCGCCCAGTGACGCCCATCCTCGGTCTCGCCACTCTCAACCAAATTGCCATTGGAAAGCAGGACTGGATAGCGCTGGCGATCAGCACTGAGGGTGGTCGTATAGCGTGCCATTACGTCGGGGCGATCCAGAAAATAGGTGATACGGCGGAAACCCTCTGCCTCGCATTGAGTACAGAAATTTCCGCTGGATTTGTAGAGACCCGACAGCTCCGTATTGTCCTGCGGTCTGATCCGAGTGGCGATGACCAACTCAAAACGTTCTGGAACGATGTTGATAGATAGGCTGTCTGTTTCTACCTGGTAGTCCGCAGCTGAGAGCAACAGTCCATCAAGCGTGATGTATTCCAATGCCAGTTGTTCACCCTGCAGGACCAACGGCATATCAGCCGTCGTTCCCGCCGCCCGCACCACGGAAAGTCGGGATTGCACCAGCGTGTCTTCTTCGCCCAGATCGAAACTCAGATCAACCTTCTCAATCAAAAAGGCCGGCGGCTGGTAGTCGTGTAAATAGATGGCACTGGGGCGCGTGGAATCGGATGTAAGATCCATAGCAATACTCAATCGGCAGTGATAAGAATTGCTAAGTATAACCAAAGCCTATCCTATCGTATGAACTTAAAGCCAGGCCTGTGTGAGTCGATACCCTTGGGGATTACACGCGTGTTGTATGGACTATATCCGAGACTATTAATACGCAGCATGTAATACCGTAATAAGGTCGATTTGGCTGAATTAGCCTTAATAATAGGATCACAACATATATGGACTTACTGCAATCACTGCTCAGCAGGATGCGCCGTGTCGGTGCATCAGACCTGCTCCTCAGCACCGATACCCCGCCCGCCTTCCGCATCGATGGCAAACTATCGCCACGCAGTGGCGACAACCTGACACCAAAACATATCGATCAGGTCGTATCCGCCCTTTTGGCGGATGAGCAGCGTCGGGAGTTCTTGCAGGCCTGCGAGTACAACCTTGCCAGCAGTTTTGGTGAACTGGGGCGCTTCCGCTTCAACCTGTTCCGCCAGCGCGGCAATACCGCGGTGGCGATCCGCGCCGTGCCCCCGGAAGTACCCACTATGGATGAGCTGGGGCTACCCGCAGCACTCAAAGAAGTCGCCCTGTTGCGCCGTGGATTAGTATTGTTCGTTGGTGCCTGTGGCTCTGGAAAATCCACCGCACTGGCGTCCATGCTTGAACACCGCAATCACAACGATCATGGCCACATCATCACCGTGGAAGACCCGATCGAATATCTACTGCCACACCGGCGGTGCATGGTTAATCAGCGCGAGGTCGGCATCGATACGCATTCGTTTCATCAGGCTCTGATAAACGCCTTGCGACAGTCGCCGGATATCCTGGTCATCGGCGAAATCCGCACCCGTGAGGCCATGGAGAAGGCCATTGAATTCTGCTCGACTGGGCACCTCTGCCTAAGTACGTTACATGCCAACAATGCCAATGAGGCCTTCGATCGCATCATCAATTTGTTCGAGGAAAGCGAGCGCGAACAGATCCTCACTAGCTTGGCACAGAACACGCGCGCGGTGCTTTCGCAGCGGTTGGTCCCCACCCCAAAAGGTGGGCGCATCGCCGCCTGTGAGCTACTGCTATACTCACCCCTAGTCAGTGAAAACATCCGCCGCAATGAATTAGTCAAGCTGAAAGAAGTCATGGAAAAATCCAACAGCAATGGCATGTGCACCTTCGATCAGAGCCTGTATGAACTTTACCGTACCGGCCATATCAGCCCCGAAACCGCGCTCGAATATGCGGATTCCGCCAGCAACCTGCGTCTGCGCATGAAACTTGCAGCGCATGAGGACAAACCTATTTCGGTCTGAAATACGTCACAAAACCGGCGTTGCCGACACCGAGGAATAACCACCATGAGCGAACTCCAAGCCCTAGCCGATCAGGTCAAGCCTGTGACCCAGAAGGCATCCGATCTGTTCGTTCGCTGCTTGGAGGCTGAGGGCGTTACCCATATTTTTGGGGTGCCAGGTGAGGAAAATGCCGATCTGATGATCTCGCTGATGGATAGCAACATCGAATTCGTCCTGTGCCGGCACGAACAGGCCGCCGCCTTCATCGCCGACGTCTATGGCCGCCTCACTGGCAAAGCCGGCGTCTGTCTGGCGACCCTTGGCCCGGGTGCGACCAATCTAGTCACCGGGCTTGCCGATGCCAATATGGATCGCGCCCCGGTGGTCGCCATCATCGGCCAGGGTTCGACTAAACGCCTGCACAAGGAAAGCCACCAGAACATGGATGCCATCGCCATGGTGAAACCCATCACCAAGTGGGCGCATTCCATTGTCGATGAAGAAACAATACCGGAGGTGGTACGCAAGGCCTTCAAATTAGCCGAAGCGGAAAAACCTGGTGTGTGTGTTATCGAACTGCCCGAAGATGTCGCCAAACCGCAGGTCGTGGGCCGACCTATGAATACCTACAAGACCCGACGCCCGGCCGCCGATCACAAAGCTATCGCTCAGGCGATTGATGTCATCACCCGTGCGAAACGCCCTATCATCCTGGCTGGCAACGGTGCCGTGCGTAAACGTGCTGCCAAACAGCTACACCGACTTGCACTGAAGACCGGTATCCCGGTCGTGAACTCGTTCATGGGTAAAGGCTCCGTTCCCATGAATGATGAGCATTGCCTTTTCACCATGGGCCTGCAAAGCAAGGATCATATCAACCACGCCATGGACAAGTGCGACGTGGTAATTACGGTTGGCTATGACTTGGTCGAATACAGTCCGTCTTTTTGGAACGCGAATATGGACAAGGCCATTGTCCATATCGATTTCCTGCCTGCCGAGGTCGACATTCACTACACCGTCGCCGTGGATGTCGTCGGTGATATCGCCGATGCCTTGTGGCAGCTCAACATGGAGCTGGAGCGCAATCACGGCAACACGATGCCCCTGTTCGATATTGGCAACTGGAAGAAGGTGCGCCAGACCATCCTGGACGATTTCGCACATGAGAAAGACGATACCAGTTTCCCGATGAAGCCACAGAAGGTTCTCTGGGAAGTTCGGGAATTTCTCGGCGCCGAGGATTATCTGCTCTCGGATGTTGGCGCGCACAAGATGTGGATCTCACGTTACTACCAGTGTCTGACGCCTAATACCTGCCTGATCTCTAATGGCTTCTGCTCCATGGGATTCGCCCTGCCCGGCGCCATCGGTGCCAAACTTGCCCGTCCGGATCAGCTGGTGCTCGCGATCTGCGGCGACGCAGGTTTCATGATGAACGTGCAGGATATTGAAACCGCCGTTCGCCTAAAAATGAATGTTGTCTTCATGGTCTGGGAAGACGGCGAATATGGCCTGATAAAATGGAAGCAGCAGACCCATTTCGGCGGCCGTCACAGCAAGCTGGATTTTGGTAATCCGGACTGGGAACTACTGGCACGCGCCTTTGGCATGTGGGGCAAGACACTCAAATCATCGGACGAATTGCGACCAGCACTGGAAGAAGCCTTTAGCCAACCCGGACCTGCGTTGATTGGCGTACCGATCGATTACCGAGAAAACCTCAAACTCACAGAACGGTTAGGCAAGATCGTTGTATCGATATAGGCTGCTGATTGGAAATAGCCCACCTACTCACCGTCCAAATACGCAATTCACAGACATAAAAAACCCTCCCCCCGTTAGGGGGGAGGGAATGCTACACCCCTCGAAAACCTGTATGTGCTCAAATCAGCCGTCGATACAACCTTGTGGCTCCGGCAGGCCAGCAATACGTGAGCCTTGGCGTGAAGGTCCTTTCGGGAATAGTTTATACAGATACTCACGACTCACATTCTCAGCACCGACTTCAGTAGCCATGTGCTTCATCAAAATCTTCACCATCGGCGTGACGCCGAATTCGAAATAGAAGCTACGCAGATAATTCAGGATTTCCCAATGATCCGCACTCAGCGTGATGCCTTCTTTCTGAGCCAGAAACTCCGCCAACCCTTCATTCCATCGGTGCAGTTCCAGCAGATTACCCATGCAGGTCACAGCATAGGACTGACCCTTGTATTCGAATTTTTCGACAAAATGTGTTGCGTCAGGTGCGGCAGGTTTCCCGCAGTTGATACGTTCAAGCTCGGCATCCAGGAGCGGCAACGGTACGCCGGCGATGCGCGACCCTTGCGTTAACACACCACCGGGGAAAAGCTCGTCAAGTGCAGCGTCACTGCTCAGCGCAGCAGCGCCAGTTTCCTTAAGGGTACGTTTGAGGAGTTTTTTGACTGGTGTGACATTGTAGGTTGCGTAATAGTCGCGCATTGCATTGATGATTTTCCAATGCTGAACGACCAAGGTCAGACCTTCTTTCGCCGCCAAGGCTTGGGCTATTTCCGGCGTCCACAGCGCCAGATC
>JBGSOE010000496.1:0-12745 GCA_041739295.1 Thiohalobacterales bacterium
GATCTGGATAGGTGTGTTGGCGATGGCGGCTGGTGGTGTGCTGGCCGCTACGGATCGCCGTTACCACTTGCAACACGCGGCAGCTAAACAAGCTGTCTCACACAACATCGGATTTGCTTCTTCATTGGTACAACAGGTGACGCCATCATGAACCGATTCATGATCCCATTGCTTGGCTTTGTTGCCTTGGTTGTACTGCTGGCTGTCGGCCTCAAGCTCAATCCACATGACGTTCCCTCGCCGCTCATCGATAAACAGGCGCCGGCCTTCAGCGTGCCACAACTGCGCGATCCGCAGGCCCAGCTAAGCGACCGTACGCTGCTAGGAAAGGTTTCCCTTCTGAACGTCTGGGCGTCCTGGTGTGGCGGTTGCCGTCATGAACATCCGTTACTGGTGGAGCTCGCTGCGCGTCATCAGTTTCCCATCTACGGTTTAGATTACAAAGACGAGGCCGCCGATGCTCTCGCCTTGCTGTCACAAAGCGGCGATCCATACACCGCCATCGGTTTCGATGCACTTGGCAAAGTCGGTTTAGATTACGGCGTCTATGGCGTTCCGGAAACGTATGTGTTGGATCGTCATGGTGTGATCCGTTACAAGCACACCGGTCCATTGTCGCGCGATGTCCTGGAAGACACCCTGCTCCCCCTGATCGAGAGACTCGAACATGAACCTATTTAAAACCGTGATAACAGGCTTGTGTCTGACACTGTGCATAACAGCGCAAGCGAATGCTGATGACCAGCTGTTCAAGGAACGGTTCAAGTCATTGACCTCGGAATTACGCTGTCTGGTATGTCAAAACCAGACCATCGCCGATTCCAACGCGGCATTGGCAGTTGACCTGCGTAACGAAGTGCAGAGGCTGCTGCACGCAGGTGCGACGGATGCGGCCATTATCGACTACATGGTGGCCCGCTATGGCGATTTCGTACTGTATCGGCCACCCGTCAAATCAACCACCCTACTGCTTTGGGCCGCGCCTGCATTGTTTCTCATCGCCGGTCTGGGTGGCTGGGTTGTATTGGTCCGTGCCGGTCGACGACCTGCAACACAAGAGCTAACTGCTGAAGAGCACGCCCGTGCAGTGAGCCTGCTTACTGAACGTGCGCAGCTACGCATGGAGGAACATCGGGCATGACCGCATTCTGGATCTTTGCACTGGGGTTGCTGCTAATAGTTGGCTGGATAGTGCTGCCGACACTTATCAAGCGTAATACAGCAGATGAGGTTGATCGAACCCAAGTAAACCTTACCCTGCAGCGTAATGAACTTGCTGAATTGGAATCTGCACATCTGAGTGGAGAAATGGACGACGCGACCTATCAGCAGGCCTGCAGCGACCTGGAACATCGTGTTCTGAGGTCAGAACATAGTGATGATCAATCACAACGTGTGAATCACCCATCGCTAGGTAGAAAAACGGCAGTGACACTGATCATTACTGTTCCCCTGGCCGCCATCCTCGGCTATCAGACGCTGGGGGGCGGTATTGATGCGATAGCGCAAGGTGAGTCTCCTGCGGCAACAACCTCTACGCCACCACCCAGCGGAATGGCGGGAATATCTGCCGAATTGCCGCCCATGGACCAGCTAACCGAACGCCTCGCCCTGCGTCTGCAGAACAATCCTGATGACGCTGCCGGCTGGTTATTGTTGGCGCGTTCCTATCATCACCTCGGCCGCCAGGCTGATGCACAAGCTGCCTATGCGCAGGCACGGGCCCACGGCGGTGAGGATGCGGAACTTGCAGCAATGATTGCCACACCAGCACCAGAAGCGGCGACAGTACCGCAGATCACCGCCAATGCGTCCGTCGACACTCTCCTCGCACGTACCACAGCTAATCCGAATGATGGTCAGGCCTGGCTGGATCTGGCTCAGACCTATCGCGGCAACCGTGACTTCCAGGCGGCGAGCGAGGCTTTTGCCAAAGCCAAGCTGCTGCTACCAACAAATGCCGACCTGCTTGCCGATTATGCCGATGCCTTGGCTGCGGCGCAGGACCGTCGTCTTGAGGGAGAACCGGCGGCGCTGGTAGATCAGGCATTGCAACTCGATCCTGATCATCCCAAGGCCCTGTGGTTGGCCGCCACAGCCGCGGTACAGCGCAATGATACGGAACAGGCCAAACGCTATTGGCTACACCTGCAAGAACTTCTGCCGGAGGATTCCGCAGATCGTCGTGTCATTGACCGTAATCTCTCTGCACTCGTGGATGAAGTACAAATAAGTCAGCAGACTTCCCTGGCGCCAGCCGTCATCAGTGGCCGCGTAGATATCTCGCCGGAAATGCGCGCGCTAGTCAAAGAAGATGACACCGTCTTTATCTTTGCCAAAGCCGTCACAGGTCCACCTATGCCACTTGCGGTTCTACGCAAGCAGGTTCGCGATCTGCCCTTCGATTTCAATTTAGACGACAGCCTGGCAATGCAGCCGCAACTGAAGTTATCCGGTTTCGATCAGGTCATGCTCGGAGTCCGTGTATCACGTAGCGGCACTGTGACTCAACAGCCAGGTGAACCGCGTGGCGATCTGGGCCCGATAGCAACCCATGGCAGCGCAGATATACAACTCATAATCGACACACCAGGACCAGGCGCAAGGTGACATGATGGAAGCCGTAAGCACATTATCAAATCAGGCAGTCGTCGATCAGAGTGTTACTAGAGCCGCAACACCCGATGCCTTGCGGGTACTGATCGCAGCTTATCAGCCGCGCATCCTGCGATTGGGCGTGATGCTCTCCTACCTATCGGTGTCTCTGGTTCTGTACCTGGGTTGGATGAATCGCGGTGAACAGATCCTGACGGCCGAATCCGGCCTTGGCTACGCACTCGGCATCATCGGCGGCAGCATGATGCTCTTGCTGCTGCTCTATCCACTGCGCAAACAGGCGCGCTTCATGCGTAATATTGGACCCGTAAAATACTGGTTCCGCATGCATATGACCTTCGGCGTTCTGGGTCCGGTGTGCATCCTGTATCACTGCGATTTCCAATTGGGATCCATGAACAGCAATGTGGCACTGTTCTGCATGCTCACGGTCGCCAGCAGCGGTCTGGTCGGGCGTTATCTCTACATGAATATTCATAATGGGCTGTACGGCAGCAAGTCTAATCTTGATGAACTGCGTCAGGATGCCGAGGTAATCAAACAGCAACTGGCTGATCGAGCCGCGTTCGCACCGCGCCTGCTGGAACGCCTGGATAGCTTTGAGCAACGGGTACTCGCGCCAAATTGCAATGTTCTTATGCGTGCCCTGCGCAACCTGTTTCTGGGTATCAGCGTATGGCGATTACGCATGGCCCTACGCCGACACATCCGCGCTGAGATCCGTAAACAGGCTGAGACCGATGCCTTATCGAATCAAGAACTACGTGACCTGAATCGCGCATTACGCCTGCATGTCAGTGCTCGTCTTGAAAGCGTGCGCAAGATCGCTGGTCTCGGGCTGTATGAGCGGCTGTTTTCCGCCTGGCATCTGCTGCACTTTCCGTTGTTCCTGATGCTCGTACTCTCGGGGATTGTCCATGTCTTTGCCGTCCACATCTACTGACAAGGGCACCTTCTTGCCATGGCATTCACGACACGATTACTGCAGATCATCGGAGGGTTACTCATGTTACTGAGTGGCTTTTCCGTGTCTGCGGCCAAGATCGAGACGTTGATCATGCCCGGTGAAGTGATCAGCGGGCATGCAAAAATCGAGAGCGAGTGTTCGCAGTGTCATGAACGCTTGGGCAAGACTGGGCAAAACGAACTGTGTTTGGCTTGCCATAAAGAGGTACGTAATGATCTGCAATCACAGCAAGGATTCCATGGCCGCAAGACTGGCCTCTCCGATCTCGAATGCAAAACCTGTCATACCGATCACAAAGGCCGGGAGGCCGATATTGTCAAACTTAACCGAGACAGTTTCGATCACCAGGGCACTGATTTCGCGCTAAAGGGTGCGCATAGTGGGTTAAGTTGCGACAGCTGTCATGCCACGGATAAGGCGTTTAGGGATGCACGTACAGATTGCGTTGGCTGTCATCTCAAAGACGATCCACACAAAAAACGACTGGGAGAGAAATGCGCTGATTGCCATAGTGAACGCAATTGGACCGATACTAAATTCGATCACGCCAAAACCGATTTCGCGCTAAAGGGTGCACATAAAGAAGTCATTTGTAGTGCCTGCCATCCCAACCAGCGCTTCGAAAACACCCCGGAAGACTGCTATTCATGCCATGCCCTGAACGACATTCACCGTGGCCGCTACGGACAGAAATGCGCTGACTGCCATACCGAGCAGCGCTGGGACAAGCCCAGTTTCGATCATGCCAAAGAAACCAAATTCCCGCTACGCGGCCGCCACGCCAAGGTCGAATGCGAAAGCTGCCACACCGGGGCATTGCACAAGGACAAGCTCAAGACAGACTGCCTCGCTTGTCATCGCGCCGACGATACACATCATGGGCGCAACGGTAATCAGTGTGAGAGTTGCCACAACGCCGAGGCTTGGTCGCAGGCGCGTTTCGACCATACCCGCAAGACCGATTTCCCCTTGCGTGGCAAGCATACCGATGTTGCCTGCAACAGCTGCCATCGCGGCAATCTGAAAGACAAACTGGACAGTGGCTGTAACGACTGCCACAAAGCCGATGACGTGCATCGCGGCAAACAAGGCGCAGATTGTGCCCGCTGTCACCAGGAAAGCGGCTGGGGTGAAAAGGTGGTTTTCGATCACGATCTGACAAATTTCCCGCTTATTGGTCTGCATGCCACGGCACCCTGTGAAGAATGTCATGTTTCAACAACCTTCCAACAGGCGGCCAAGGAATGCGTCCAATGCCATAAGTCCGAAGATGTACATAAGCAGAGCCTGGGGACGAATTGCGCCCAGTGCCATAACCCCAATGGCTGGGCATTGTGGAGCTTCGATCATAACAAGGCGACTGACTTCAAACTCGAAGCCGCCCATGAAGGCCTTGCCTGCGGTGGTTGCCATCAAAAGGCGATGCGCGGTGACAAGGTTAACCAATCAAAGACCTGCAGCGCCTGTCATGCGCAGGATGACAAGCATCGTGGGCGCTACGGCAATCAATGTGACCGCTGCCATGACCAGGAATCCTTTAAACACGTGGATATGCGGCAATGAGTTTTTATGTAACTTCATCAGACAGCGATATCAGGCGGCCATCGTGCCAGCCGCGTCGCCTGGGAGAAATCATCATGAGCACCAATGGCACGTACAGGCTCCGTAACGTAGGTCTGATGCTAGTGATATTTTTCAGCCTGATCTGGGGAGCCACAGCCCAAGCGGCAGTGAGTACTTTCGATCATCTCTCGACAGGCTTTCCGCTGAGTGGTGCTCATGTGCGCACCGATTGCGAAAGCTGCCATGTGAGTGCGACTTTCAAGGGCACGCCAACACGCTGCGTCTCCTGCCATACCAGTGGTAGTCGTGTCTCCTCGACGATCAAGCCTGGGAATCACATGCCGGTGATGGACACCTGTGAGGATTGCCATACCACGAATAGCTGGAGCGAGGTAGCGCGTATCGATCATATGGCGGTAATGGGTAACTGTAGCAGTTGCCACAACGGAACTGTTGCGGCTGGTAAAACTGCCAGCCATATTACCAGTGGCAACAATTGCGAGGCTTGTCATACGACGTCGACCTGGACTGCAGCGAGCTTCGATCACAGCAGTGTCAGCGGCAATTGCATGAGCTGCCACAATGGTGCCACGGCAGCTGGGCAAACGGCCCGTCACATCAAGACCACCACGGCCTGTGAGGATTGTCATACGACCCGCAGTTGGTCCGTGTCGCGGGTCGATCACAGCGCGGTGATCGGCACCTGTGCAAGCTGCCACAATGGCAGCCTGGCACGCGGCAAGACACCGACCCATATTACTAGCAGCAACAGTTGCGACGATTGTCATACCACCAGCACGTGGTCCGGTGCAGTATTCGATCACGCCGGTGTCAGCGGCAACTGTGCCAGCTGTCACAACGGCTCGACGGCGACCGGCAAATCCGCGCGACACATCCAGAGCACCACGAGTTGCGAAGACTGTCATCGCACCAGTGGCTGGGTGCCAGTGACGCGGGTAAACCATGCATCAGTGCTGGGGACCTGTTCCAGCTGTCACAATGGCACTACGGCACCGGGCAAGACACCGACCCATGTGGCGACCACGGCCCAGTGTGATACCTGTCATAGCACGAGCAGCTGGTCATCCGCGAACTTTGATCATGCTGCCGTGACTGGCAGTTGCGTCAGCTGTCATAACGGCACCACCGCGACGGGTAAATCGCCTAGTCACATCCAAACCACCACGCTCTGCGAAGACTGCCACCGCAGCAACAGCTGGTCGCCGGTGACACGGGTCGATCATAGCGCTGTCGTTGGGACCTGCTCGAGTTGTCATAACGGTAGCATCGCTCCCGGCAAGACAGCGACTCACATTGCCAGCAGTAATAGCTGCGGCGATTGCCATAACACCAGCAGCTGGGCCTCTACCGTGTTCGATCACAGCAGCGTCAGTGGAAATTGCGCAAGTTGCCACAATGGCGTGACGGCAACAGGCAAGAGCGCACTCCACATCGCGACCACCAATCTCTGCGAGGACTGCCACCGCACCAGTGGCTGGACACCCGTGTCCCGGGTCGACCACACGGCCGTGGTCGGCACCTGCTTCAGCTGTCACAACGGCACCACGGCACCTGGCAAGACCGCTACCCATATGCCGACCAGCAGCTCCTGTGACGATTGCCATACCACGGTCTCCTGGTCTGGTGCAGTGTTCGATCACAACAGTGTTTCGTCCGGCACCTGCACTACCTGCCACAACGGCGGCACCGCGCAGGGCAAGCCGTCGACCCATATATCGACTTCAGCCCAATGCGATACCTGCCACAGCACGCGCGCCTGGACGCCGGCAACGTTCAGTCACAGTGATGTTGGGACCAACTGTGTCAGTTGCCACAACAATGTCACTGCAACAGGAAAACCGTCGCTACATCCTTCAACCACCAACAACTGCAGTGCCTGCCATCGCACCACCTCCTGGACCTCGCTTGTACGTATGGATCATAACGAGGTACTGGGAAATTGTTCCTACTGTCACAACGGCACCATCGCAGAGGGCAAACCGCGTGAACATCCAAACACCAACGAAGATTGTGGTGAATGCCATAGCACGCGGACCTGGGATAATTAACGCAAGCAAGCTGCCGTTGATAAATCATATTGACGATGCAAGGCGATGAACGAGATGCACAACAAACAACGACGAATCTGCCATGGGGACTATGAGATGTACGGGATTAGGATCGCAGGACTGAACAGCATTGATTGGCTCAGACGGGGACTGATGCTGGTACTGCTGAGTTGGATGCTTCCGGCCGCGGCTCAGCAAACACCCATCATCGATCAGATCGACGTCGATACATCCGGTGAGCAGACCCGCATCCGCATCAATTTCAATGTGCCACTGCAGTACACCAATCATTCACCGTTAAACCACGGCGACAAAATCGTTCTCCAGATGCGTCCGGTACTGACGACCCAGACTCAGGATATAGACTTTTCGCGACAGCAATCGCTGGACTGGAAAGCCTCTCCCAATGAACAGTCACAGTTTGTCCGTTATGAAGGCGGTACACCACTGGGTGTGCAGATTGGCATCTACTTCAATACCGAAAGGGATTTTGAGGTTCAACCCAGTTCGGATGCGCGGAGTCTGAGCATTCTGCTACCAAAGCCTGAGAAAATGACGCCACCGGCACCGGAACAGCCGGTACAACAGCCACCTAGTGAAATACCCACAGAAATTGCGCCTACTCCCGGTGCGCCAGAGGTGACCGGCCGCTATGTCCTCAATCTGGAATCGTCAACTGAGTCGCTTTCTTTACCGAATCTGAGCGGTCTGGGTCTGCAAGGGCCGCTGGTACTGTATGCAACGCAATCACCTATTGATGGACGCCTCTGGAACCGAATCAGATTGGGTTTCTTTCCGACCAAAGAGGCTGCAATCAATATGCAGCGTCGTATACAAACTCAATACACACGCGCCTGGGTCGCCGTTGCCAACGACGCGGAGCGACAGGAAGCTCTGCAAAATGGCGTCGTTATAGGTCCCGAGGGCGCGCCTCCCCAAACACCAAGCCGACCAGTCTTGCCACGACAGCCAGAACTTATCCCTAGCCTACCTGCCCTGCCACAGGAACGCTTGAATAGCCTGATGGAAGAGGCGCGTCAAGCCATGGCCGGCGGTGACTATGCGCGCGCCATCCAGATTTATACCAAGGTACTGCAGCATGTTGATACCGGTGAACATCAAGATGCCCAGGAATTTCTGGGACTGGCGCGTGAACGTAATGGCCAGCTGGCACATGCTAAATTGGCCTATGAACAGTATCTGGCGCAATACCCGGACGGTCCCGGTGCCGAGCGTGTCCGCCAGCGCCTGGCAGGTATAACCACGGCACGCATGGCACCGAAAGGAAAATTGCGCAGTGCGGAACGCGGGCAGGAAGAACCGGCTTGGGACGTCTACGGTAGCTTCTCGCAATACTATCGCCGTGACAGCAGTCATATCGTAACGGAGGATACCAGCACGCCCATTACTGCCCGTGACTCAGAAACGCGCGTGAATCTGTCCTCACTCTCAACTGATCTGGACATTACCGGTCGTCGCCGCGGCGGTCCGCTGGAGATCCAATCGCGCTTCACCGGTGGGTACGAACATGACTTCCTCGACGAAGGTGAAGGTAGCGGTGACATCAGCCGCGTCAGCAGTCTATATGTGGATCTACAGGACGGTACAAATGGTGTCGGTGGCCGCCTCGGTCGTCAGACCCTGAGCACCAGTGGCGTGCTAGGTCGATTTGACGGCGCATTGCTGAGCTATCAGTGGCTGCCGAAGGTGAAGCTCAATGCGGTCTCTGGTTTCCCGGTCGATTCATCTAAGGACAGCCCGGATACGGAAAGACTGTTCTACGGTCTGAGTGCTGATTTTGGTACCTTTGCCAACGCCTGGGATTTCAATGCCTTCATCATTGAACAGCAGATCGATTCCATCACCGATCGGCGCGCTATCGGTGGTGAGGCGCGTTATTTCGATCCCGTGAAATCGCTGCTGACCTTTGTGGACTACGATATCTCTTATTCAGCATTGAACACCTTCCTGATGCTGGGAAATTGGAATTTACCCTACCAGGTCACGATGAATGCCACGATCGACTATCGAAAAAGTCCCATACTGACTACTCGCAATGCCATCCAGGGTCAGGGGGTAGAGACACTTGAAGACTTGCGTAAATTATTTACTGACGATGAGATACGCCAGCTAGCCGAAGATCGCACTGCAGACAGTTATTCCTATACGCTCGGCCTGAACCGACCGCTGAACGATCGCTTCCAGATCAGCGGCGATGTAACATTGTCGAAATTCGGCGACACCCCGGCCTCAGGCGGCGTAGAAGCATTGCCCAGCACCGATCTCGAGGCGTTCTACAATCTGCAGCTGATCGGCAATAACCTGCTTAAAGAGGGTGATATCGCCATTTTCAGTCTGCGTTATGCAGATACCACCACGGCGAAAATTACCTCCGTGGCGGTTAATGAGCGCTATCCATTGACCAATGCGTGGCGAGTGAATCCACGCCTGCGAATCGATTATCGTCAGAATGAGAATACCTCGACTGATCAATGGACCGGCGCCCCGTCCATATTGATGGATTATCTGTGGCGTAAGCGTTATCGCTTCGAATTAGAAACGGGTGGTGAATGGTCGACGCGTGAGCTGCTCGCCGGGAACGAAGACGCCAAGTCCTACTATGTCTATGTGGGTTATCGCGCGGATTTTTAGAATTAAGTTCGGGATACCCTGAGCCGTCATTCCGGCGAATGCCGGAATCCATTCTGCCAGTGACCCTACGCGAGGGAGTGATAGCTGCCACAGGGGATGTTGTCGAGTGTCCACTCGCCGATTCGCCAGCGTACCAGCCGCAAGGTTGGAAAACCGATATGGGCGGTCATGCGTCGTACCTGTCGATTGCGGCCTTCGCTGATAATCAGTCTCAGCCAAACGGTCGGAATATCCTTGCGAAAGCGGATCGGTGGATCGCGCGGCCAGAGGTCTGGCTCGGGAATGATGTCAGCTTGTGCCGGTCGCGTAGGCCCATCCTTGAGTTGCACGCCTTCACGTAGTCGCTGCAGATCTGTCTCGGTTGGGATACCTTCTACCTGTACCCAGTACTCCTTTTCCTTCTCGAAACGCGGATGGGCGATGTGGTGCTGCAAACTCCCATCATCCGTAAGCAATAACAAACCCTCGCTGTCGTAATCCAACCGCCCTGCCGGATAGATACCAGGGATGTCGATATAGTCCTTGAGCGTGGCCTTGCCACCTTCCGGGCTGAACTGGGAGATCACGCGGAAGGGTTTATTGAACAGGATCAGCATAGCTATCTCTGATTAATGAGTGGGCCGTCATTCCGGCGAATAAATCAGAAGGTCAATGCGTATTCAACGCATGAAGTATTTGTGTAGAAGTGATAGACGTAACTCTGTCTATTTCTCTGATTTGACATCCAGCGGTTTACGTTTCATCTGAAAGCGACGCACAGCCTTATTGTGCTCCTCCAAGGTCGCCGAAAACTGGTGCCTGCCGTTACCACTGGCAACGAAAAAAAGCTCCTTTCCAGCAGCCGGGTGCAGTGCAGCATGTATCGCATCGGCACCCACAAGTGCGATGGGTGTCGGCGGCAGACCATCGCGCGTATAGGTATTGTAGGTAGTATCCTTGCGCAAATCGCTGAATCGGATATCACCATCGTAGCCTTCACCCAAACCATAAATAACCGTCGGGTCAGTTTGTAGACGCATGCCTTTCAGTAGTCGGCGCACAAACACGCCAGCAATGCGTGCCCGTTCCTCGGCTATCCCGGTTTCTTTTTCAATAATGGATGCGAGGATCAGCGACTCATAGGGTGTTTTTAGAGGCAGATTTTCGCTGCGCGCCGCCCATTCTCGCTCTAGCGTCTGTTGCAGTGCATTGTAAGCACGCGTGAGAAAGGCAATATCAGTGGTATCGCGCGGAAAGAAATAGGTGTCCGGTAGAAAACGCCCTTCGGGATGTTCGCCGGCGTGCCCCAGTGTGGCCATTATTTCTGCATCGCTCTTATCCAGAAGACTGTGTTTGAGCGTAGTATCCGCTCGCATCGCTGCCAGCATCTGCCGGAATGTCCAGCCCTCGACAATAGTAAGACTGTGTTGCAGCACCTTGCCGGCGCTCAGAAGTTGGATCAAGGCTTGCGGTAACGTGCCAGGTTCAATCCGGTATTCACCAGCCTGTAGTCGCGTTGCACTACCAGAGCGCCGCACTAGCCATTCGAAATAATAAGGATGTTTAAGTAGCCCCTGCTCCGCGAGATCATTGGCGATGCCACGGACTGATCGTCCAGGCATGATTTTCAGCAACACGCCCTCAGCAGGCACAGCAAGCTGAGTCTGTGTAAAGGCCCGATAGTCGATTACCAGCCAACCCGCTGTGGCGCTCACAAGGAGAATCACAAACCCGGCAAGCCGGAACAGCCGATCGGCGAGGCTCCGCGGTGCGGCAGGCGCGTATTTAGTGTCTGGGTTATCCATACGGTTGGTACGTTCCTTGTGTCTGACGAAATGCGCTTAAGGCGTGTTGCAAATGTCGTGTGACTGGTCCCGGTAGAAATTGCTGCGTATCGACCGCACGTACCGGCCAGATGCCGATGAGACTGTTGGTGACAAACACTTCATCCGCACTCAGCAGACGCTCGCGCAAGACCGGTTCTTCCCGGCACTCGAGATCGCAGGTGTCGGCCAGTTCCATTATTACAGCACGCAGTACGCCGGCAACGCCGCATTGGTCAACCGGCGGTGTAATCAGTTTTCCATCCTCAACCAGGAATATGTTGGTAAACGTGCCTTCTATCACCTGCCCTTGCTCATCCAGCATCAGCCCCTCGGCGATTTCCGGTGAATCCCACTCCGATCGGGCCAGCACCTGCTCCAGCCGATTCAGATGCTTCACGCCTGCCAGTGTCGTATTGCGACTTAGCCGCTGGTGACAGATGCGTAGCTGCACGCCGGTCTCGGCGGAGCCGGCGGGTTGCTCGCGCCAGTCGGACAGTTGCAGGACCCGCGTAGGCTGCGTTAATTGTGGCGCCTGATAACCTCGCCCACCCGTGCCACGGGTGATAATGATCTTGAGCACGGTGCGGGTCTGGTTTTTGATCAGACGTGCGGCTTCGGCCTTGAGGATTTCGGGATCCGGTGCTGGTATGCGCAGACGCTCACAACCTTGAATCAATCGTTGTATATGCCGTTCCCAGAATTCGCAGACACCCTCATACACGGCTAGTGTTTCAAATAAGCCATCGCCATATTGGAAACCTCGATCACTGACTGCGATCGTGTCGCTGGGTTCACCATTGATAAGGCAGCTTGTATTCATATTGAGATTTTAAACCTAAAAATAATCATTTCAGCCCCGGAAACACACGGAAGACACTGAAACACAGTGCCTTCCAGGAGCGACTATTCACCACCTTGCGGGTGATGGATGTGCCGGCGTGAAGCTTATGATCTTGTCCGTGTTTTTCCGTGTGATTCCGTGGCAAATGCGGTTTATAGGTTTAACGTTTGTAAATGGTTTCCTGACACCGTAAACGGAGAGTCCCCTCTCCCCTCGCGGGAGAGGGGGCTGG
>JBGSOE010000497.1:0-12255 GCA_041739295.1 Thiohalobacterales bacterium
ACATGTATTTCTTTCCGGAAGTCACCGCACGGGTTGCGGCCACGGCTGGCATACGCGCCACCCTGGGTATGATCCTGATCGATTTCCCGACCACCTATGCCAGCGGTCCCGATGAGTATCTCAGTAAAGGACTGGCGCTACATGACGCCTACCGTAGCCACCCATTGATCCACACGGCGTTCGCACCGCATGCACCCTATAGCGTCTCTGATGCACCACTGGAGCGGGTGCGCATGCTGGCCGACGAGTTAGATGTCCCCATCCACATGCACATCCACGAAACCGCGCATGAGGTAGCACAATCAATCGAGCGTTTCGGTAAACGCCCGCTCGCGCGCTTGCAGGAGCTTGGTGTTGTATCGCCAGCGTTGCTGGCCGTGCACATGACTCAACTCACGGATGCCGAAATTGAACTCTGCGCCGCTAGCAGTGCCAGCGTGCTGCACTGCCCGGAATCCAATCTGAAACTCGCCAGTGGATTTTGCCCTGTGCAACGCCTGCTCGACGCCGGCATCAATGTCGCCCTCGGCACCGATGGCGCCGCCAGTAATAACGACCTCGACATGTTCGGCGAAATGCGCAGCGCGGCCCTGCTGGCCAAAGCAGTGTGTGGTGATGCTGGCGCGGTTCCCGCCTATCAGGTCCTGCGCATGGCCACGATTAACGGCGCGCAAGCGCTCGGCATTTCCGACCAGACCGGCTCGCTGCGCACGGGCAAATGGGCAGATCTCTGCGCCGTGCGTCTGGACGATATCGAATCGACGCCGCTGTATCACCCACTGTCGCAATTGGTCTATGCCAGCAGCCGTTACCAGGTCAGTGATGTCTGGGTGGCCGGGGAACATCTGCTAAAGGAACGCGTCCTGACCAGCCTTGACGAGGCAGACATCCTTGAACGCGCCAGCCAGTGGCAGACTCGCATTGGCGCAGCCGATAGCGACGCGAACAGCTAACGTCGCACCCAGCTTTCCATCGGCGTATCCTTACACCCATGCCAAACACAGCCCACAACGTCGACCCTGCCGAGATCGCCAAGTTCGAAGAACTGGCCGCGCGCTGGTGGGACCCACACAGCGAATTCAAACCGCTGCACGACATCAACCCGCTGCGGTTGGATTACATCGACCGCATCGAACCCTTGAGCGGTAAGCGCGTATTGGATGTTGGCTGCGGCGGCGGCCTGTTGAGCGAAGGCATGGCCGCACGCGGCGCGCAGGTCACTGGCATCGACATGGGCGAAGCGCCATTGTCGGTTGCCAAGCTGCACCTGTACGAATCCGGCCTGGAAGTCGACTACCGGCAGATCACCGCTGAACAGATGTCCATCGAACAGCCCGACGCCTTCGACATCGTCACCTGTCTGGAAATGCTCGAACACGTGCCCGCGCCTGACTCGGTGATCACAGCTTGCGCACGCATGGTCAAACCCGGTGGACTGGTGGTGTTCTCGACCCTCAACCGCAATCCAAAATCCTATCTGCTCGCTATCATCGGTGCGGAATATATATTGCGCATGTTACCCAAGGGCACTCACGACTATCGCAAGTTCATCCGCCCCTCCGAACTCGACAGCTGGGCGCGCGCCGCCGACCTGGAGTTGCGCGACATCAGCGGCATGACTTACAACCCGCTCACCTCAATCTATAACTTGGGCAGCGATGTCGATGTGAATTACCTCGCCGCCTACCGTCGCTAAACTATGCCGTCAACTTCAAAATCAGCGGATAACCGCATCCGCACCGTGCTGTTCGATCTTGATGGCACCTTGCTCGATACCGCACCTGATCTCGCCTTTGCGCTGAACGAAACCCTACGCAAATTCGGCAAGCCACCGCTGCCCTTTGCAACTATCCGCCCGGTCGTTTCTCACGGCGGCATCGCGCTGATTAAACTTGGCTTCGGCATGAATCCCGATGACGAAGGCTATCAGCCACGACGCGAATACTTGCTCGACACCTACCGCAACAATATCGCCCGCGAGACCCGCCCCTTTGACGGCATGGACGAGCTGCTGAGTTCGTTAGAACGTCAAGGTCTGAACTGGGGTGTCGTCACCAACAAACCTGGATGGCTCACCGAACCGCTTTTGCAGAAACTGAGTTTGTTCGATCGTGCTGCCGTTGTCGTCAGCGGCGATACTCTCAACGAACGCAAACCTCATCCCGCACCTATGCTATTCGCCTGCGAACGTGCCGGATCACAGGCACAAGAATGTCTGTACGTCGGCGATGCCAAGCGCGACATCGAAGCCGGCATCAACGCTGGTATGCCCACACTGGTCGCGCTATTCGGATATATCGGAGAGGAAGAAGATCCACACACATGGGGCGCGGATGGATTGGTGGAAACGCCCGAGGAAATATTGGCGTGGCTCACCGCCACAGATAATACAGTTTCAACGTAGGATGTATTAGGCCAACGGCCGTAATGCGCCGCATGAGAACTAAGAGCTGTCGCTGCAATTATTAATTGTTATCATCGTCACCATTTATTTTTGTTTTCGGGATTTCTTCCGGATGATCCTGAAAACCCCTCCCCACCCATCTTCCGAGTCGCACTATCAGAATAGGACCAAAAAATATTCCAACAGGAAAGCCAGTGTAAGTGAAGAGCGTTTAAGCTACGAAGGCAATATTATCTTTCAATTGGTCTGCACGTTTCTCTTGTTCTGTCCTTGGGTCAAATGGTGCCCAAATTCCTAAGGATAGCCCGTCCGATACACGAGGCAACCGTGCTGCTCTTTCCAATTGCACTTGGCTCGCTTGGTTTTCCAGGTAATGAATCACATCGATAGATGCGATAGATATAATCCAAAGCGATGATAAAACAAGCCATATCCGGACCCATCCATCAGCAGCGGGAATACCTGCTGCACTAACTTGCTTGCAAAGCCATTTCATCCCACCCTACCCCCATCATCCTACGCAGGCATGACTTTGAATATAGTTCTGTGAAACCTGGACAAAATTATTTTTCATCGAAATCACTTCCACTGCATACCCGCATCAAGCTGCGCGCATCACTGCCCTGCGCACCGCTTCTGGAAGCTCTACCAACATGAAGAAATCATTTGGATACAGGTAGTCTTCTCCAGACTCGTCAATCACCCGAAGCATGTGGTGCCTCGCGGCATCCGGATCTGGGAGTACAGGATAGACCTTTCGCAATTCCAGCGATGCCTTGTAGTCGTCGTTGCGGATGCAAATGGCAAAGCGCAGATCAGATTCGTTGGGTATATTCATAAGCGTTCAGTCCACGAAGCGTTTGATCTTGATTTCCCGCCTGCCGATTCCTGATGCTTCATACCAATGAAGCTCGGCAATCCTTATAGTACCGTCGGACAAACATACAGTGGCGATACCTTTGCGCTTACGCCAGTGCCCTTCACCGTACACCTTCTTGAGCCTACCCAGCACCCGTATCGAGTGGCCGACCGCAAAGGTTTCGATCTGACAGATAGCGCCAATGATCTCGAAGTTCATCCATGAACCCTCGGAGGTACTCCTAATAACCCTGCCGGTAAAGTCAGGGTGGATCACACATTCCATGTGCGATCCAAGCATAATCGTGACCCTCAGTAAGGGCAACAAGACAGGCCAGCGCCCCTACCCCAACCTGCCCGCCCCAATGCTATGATGCATTCCATGCCAAACATACCGCCTATCGACCCTACCATCATCGTCTTTGCCCTCGCTATCGCCCTGGCCGCCCTGTTGAGTGGTCTGGTGGTATTCCTCGTCCAACATGGCAAGCTCACCAGGCTCCGCGCCGAGGCTGCACGACTAGAGGCCGAACTGGCCGTCGAGCGCCGCCGCGCCGTGGAACGCATCGCCGCTTTAGAGGAAGCACGCGAACAATTGCGTGAGACCTTCGGTTCGATGGCCAGTGAAGCGCTCAAGCACAACAGCGGAGAATTCCTCAAGCTCGCCCAGGAGAATCTCAAACGTTTCCAGTCACAAGCCGAGGGCAGTCTCACGCAGCGTGAAAAGGCAGTCGAAAATCTGGTCAAACCTATCCGTGATGCCTTGGAAAAAACCGAGCTCCAGATTCGACATATGGAAAACGACCGCAAAGAGGCCTACGGCTCGCTGACCAAACACCTCGAAACCATGGCCGCGTCACAGCAGCTGTTACAGGGCGAAACGCGCAATCTGGTGCAAGCGCTTCGCAGGCCTGAAGTGCGAGGGCAATGGGGCGAAATGACGCTCAAGCGCCTGGCTGAACTCGCCGGTATGGTAGATCGTTGCGATTTCTACGAACAGGAACAGGTGCAGACCGATTCGGGACGGCAGCGACCGGACATGATTGTGCGTATGCCCGACGGACGCGAAATCATCGTCGATGCCAAGACGCCCCTGGATGCCTACCTCAGCGCTATCGAAGCGGGCGACGATGACACCCGTAAGCGCGAACTGGAACGCCATGCACGCAAAGTACGCGAGCGT
The DNA here is from genome assembly GCA_041739295.1 of Thiohalobacterales bacterium. GTDB lineage: Bacteria > Pseudomonadota > Gammaproteobacteria > Thiohalobacterales > Thiohalobacteraceae > JAHJQQ01. The sequence goes on from JBGSOE010000497.1 coordinate 4,446, forward strand.
GTGCGCGAGCTTTCTGCCAAGGCTTATTGGCAACAGTTTCGCAACGCGCCGGATTTCGTGGTGTTGTTCATCCCCGGTGATCAGTTCCTTACAGCGGCCCTAGATCAGGACCGTTCCTTATTGGAAGATGCGCTCGCCGCCAAGGTTATCCTCGCTACGCCGACCAGCTTCGTCGCCCTGCTACGCGCTGTGGCATTCGGCTGGCGTCAGGAGGCACTCACCGAAAACGCCGAGAAGATTCGCGAAGTTGGCGAGGATCTGTACCAGCGCCTCGGCACCTTCGCCGATCACCTGAGCAAGGTCGGCAAGAGTCTGGACAGCAGCGTGAATGCCTACAACAAGGCGGTGGGTTCGTTCGACAGCCGCATCCTGCCGGGGGCGCGCAAGTTCGCTGAACTGGGGATATCAGCCAAAACTGAGATTGCCGATCCGGATCAGGTTGAGCGCGCCGCACGCGCAGTACAATCAACTGAGTCTGCCAGTCCTTCCGAAGCCGACACGAGCGACATTGACAGTGAACCGCCACGACACTAAGAACTTTATGGCGAACCGCAAAGGCGCAGAGGCGCAAAGAAAATCGAATGAACGTCTGATCAGTGCGTCATTCCGGCGCAGGCCGGAATCCAGTGCGCTGAAATACATGGATTCCGGCCTGCGCCGGAATGACCAGGCAAGCACAATCGAGCAATTATTAATCTTTCTTTGCGCCTCTGCGCCTTTGCGGTTCAAAAAATCTTGGCGTCTTGACCCCTTGGCGGTTCAAAAAATTGTGGCACCTTGGCGGTTAGATAACTGCAGTCATCTCGGCAGTGTATTTTACGCACAAGATCAGCAGCAATGACCGATCCAGCTCTCGAACAAGCCTATGCCGAGTGCCAGGCGTTGGCCCGCCGCCATTACGAAAACTTTCCGGTCGGTTCCTGGTTATTGCCGCGCGCAATGCGGCGTCCTGTCACTGTCATCTACGCCTTCGCCCGTACCGCGGATGATCTGGCTGATGAGGGTGCTCTGCCACCCGCAGAACGACTAGCGGGTCTGCAGTCCCTGACGGACATGCTGGACGGCATTGCGGCAGGACTACCGCAGAGCAAGTATATTGGGCGCGCCTTGGCCGACGTCATCACCCGCTACGATTTACCGATGCCGCTCTTCCATGATCTGCTGTATGCGTTTCGCCAGGATGTCACCAAAACCCATTACGAAACTTTCGGTGAGATTATGGAATACTGCCGACATTCGGCGAATCCGATTGGACGCCTATTGTTACATCTGCATGGCGACACCAACGCACGCCACCTGGCCTATTCCGACGCCATCTGCAGTGCACTGCAGCTGATCAATTTCTATCAGGATTTGCATCAGGATTATTTGGAAAACGGACGCATCTATATTCCTCGCGATGAACTGCAACGTTTTGATGTGCGCGAAGATCAGTTTCGCGAACAGCACACCGATTTTGGTCTGCAGCGTCTGATGCAATTGCAATATGAACGCGCTCAGCGTCTGCTGTTGTCAGGGGCGCCTCTGGCGAAACGTGTGCGTGGACGCTTCGGCTTCGAACTGCGCCTGATCGTGCTGGGGGGCCATCGCGTCCTGCAGCAGCTGATGCGCAATCCGCAAAACGCCTTTGCACGCCCACGCCTCAAACCCGCTGATTGGCTGTGGGTGGTTTGGCATGCGGTGCGCGGACGATGATGCCCTGCCCGCCAGAATCGTTTATGCTGGCGCCACTTTTATCACACGCACCCCTATGGACCCTCAAGCGTATTGTCAGACCAAGGCTGCCAGCAGCGGCTCCAGCTTCTATTATGCCTTCCGCTTCCTGCCGGAGGCACGGCGCCGCGCCATCATCGCCCTGTACGCTTTCTGCCGCGAGATTGATGACAGCGTCGACGAATGCAGCGACCTGGGTGTAGCACGCACCAAACTCCACTGGTGGCGTAGCGAGATTGAACGCGTCTTTGCGCATCAACCAGAGCATCCCGTAGGTAAGGCCCTGGCCGAGCAGATCGACCGCTATAATCTACCCAAAGAATACTTTCTTGAAATCATAGATGGCATGGAGATGGATCTCGACCAGCGTCGCTATCAGGCCTACAAAGATCTGGGGCTGTATTGCTATCGTGTTGCCGGCGTTGTCGGCCTGCTGTCGGCAGAAATCTTCGGCTATCAAAACCGCCAGACATTGAAATATGCCGTCGAGCTTGGCCAAGCCTTTCAGCTTACTAATATATTGCGCGATGTGGGCGAAGACGCGCGTCGTGGACGCGTTTACCTGCCGCATGAAGAACTGCAACGCTTCAACGTCCAGGAACAGGACATCCTGAGTTATCAACACACATCGCATGTGCAGGCATTGCTGCAATCGGTTTTGCAGCGTGCACGCGCGCAATATGCGACTGCCTTCAGCCTGTTACCGGACGAGGATCGCCACGCACAGCGTGCCGGTCTGATAATGGCGGCGATCTATCAGGCCACCCTGGATGAAATTGAGCGCGATGGTCTGCGCGTGCTGGAACGACGTATCTCGCTGACCCCGTTGCGTAAACTCTGGATTGCCTGGCGCACCGCTCGACGCATCAACCAAGCGACACCTGCGCATGGCTGAAACTCCACAATCGCGGGAACCGATACTGGTCATCGGTGGCGGCTGGGCCGGCATAAGCGCTGCGGTGGAACTGGCACGTCAGGGTATTCCCGTCACGCTGTTGGAAGCCGCACGTCAACTCGGCGGGCGTGCCCGTTGTGTGGCGTTTGATCATCAGCGCGTGGATAACGGCCAACATCTTATGGTCGGTGCTTATACGGCCATGCTGCGGTTGCTTGAAGAGGTCGGCATCGCAGCAGAGACAGCCTTTCTGCGCCAGCCTTTGGAATTGCATATGCGTGGATTGCGGCGGCCCGAGCTGCGACTGCGGGCGCGCAACCTGCCTGCACCGTTTCATCTGGCCATGGGTCTTGCCACCGCTCGCGGACTGACACCGCGCGACCGTCTGCAACTCATGCGCTTCAGCCGGCGCCTGCTTGGTAACAAAATCCAGCTGGAGCACGACATCACCGTCCAGGCACTGTTGCTCGGCGAACGTCAGGGTGTGCGAGTGACTCAGTCCCTGTGGGAGCCACTCTGTCTTGCCGCATTGAACACTGATATTGCTGAGGCCTCCGCACTGCTGTTTCTAGAAGTGCTGCGACGTACCTTCAGTGGCGAGGCCTACCATTCCGATTTACTCATTCCGCGTCAGGATCTGGGGGTCATGCTTCCGGAGCCGGCCATGGACTATATCGAACGCCATGGCGGCCGGGTCGAACTCAACCGCCGCATTGAGTCACTGCAAATCGATACCGAGGGTTGCCAGGGTGTGTCCTGGCGCAGCGGACAGCTTGCGGCACGCAAGATCATCCTGGCGGTACACCCAGTGATGTGCCGACGGCTGCTAGCCGGACACCCCGCATTGCACAATATCGCGGAAAAACTGAGCCAGCTTCGGCAGGAACCTATCACGACCGTCTACCTGCGCTATCCCGACCATATTGAATTGGGCAGCCACTTGCAAGGTCTGCAAGATGGGATTGGTCAGTGGATCTTCGACCGGCGTATTGCCGGGCATCCAGGCCTGATTGCCGTGGTGATCAGCGGGCGTGGTGAACATTTGCAGATGGACAACCCGGCCCTCGGTGCGCACATCAGCATGGAACTGGCCCGACTGCATCCCGACTGGCCGGCACCGCTTGCCATTCGGGTACTGCGTGAAAAACGCGCCACCTTCGCGGCCTGCGCAGATGTTGCGCAGTTACGCCCCGGCACTGTCACACCCGTCGCAGGCCTATACCTCGCCGGTGATTTCACCGACACCGGCCTACCCGCCACGTTAGAAGGCGCTGTGATCAGCGGTCAACGCGCCGCAGCTGCTGTCATGAGCTGAGCTGACAGCTGTATCACGCAAGTCTTGCCCGCTATTCAACTTTTCATCCCTACCGCCGACATACCTGAGGATCTGGGGAAGTCTCTGTTCGAGCTCTCCACACAGGATATTTGGGCGGTAACACATGGGAAAAAAAGTCACCCCGCAAGAACTGGCACCCGGGATGTATATCTCGCGGTTGGACCACCCGTGGGTAGAAACCCCGTTCCTGTACCAGGGTTTTGAGATCAAAGACCAGAGCGATGTAACGGGTCTGCAGGGTCAGATGTTAGAGATCTCCCGCTCACTCGATCCCGGCAGTCACGGTATCGATCCCACGGTTTATTTTCTGTAAGGCTATCCGTATGGATTATGATCCATTAACTGGCTTACCCGATCGCCATACCTTCTTCCGACGCCTGGAAGGCCAGATAAAATGCTGTGGTCAACTCAATGATCTGATAGGCCTTGTGGTGATCAACTTACGGCGATTCCGCGATATTAACCGTGAATACGGCTACAAGGTCGGCGATGTATTATTACTGGAAGCGGCCAGCCGTATTCGCGCTGCGCTGCGTCAATCCGATACTGTGGCACGTATCGGTGCTGATGAGTTTGCGTTGCTTCTGCCAGGCCTGATCAATCCTGGCCATGCCCAGCTTGCCGCCCATAAGATTGAACAAGCACTGAGCAAACCCTTCGAGATTGATGGACTGCGTTTACGCATGCGCAGCTATGCCGGCGTCGCTCTGTTCCCGCAGCACGCCGCCAATGCCCAGCAACTGATGCAGGCCGTTGATCGGGCCCTGGTCGAGGCACGCGAGACATCGACCAGCTGTGAGTTCTTTGGCGCACATCTGGATGTCGCCAAACCCAGCCTGCTGGCGCTGGAATCCGATCTGCAGGAGGCCATTGAACGTAATCTACTGCGGCTACATCTGCAGCCACAAATCGACATGGAACGCAGTCGCGTTTCCGGGTTTGAGTGCCTGTCGCGTTGGACGCATCCTGAGCGAGGCGAGATTCCACCGGATCATTTCATTGCCCTTGCGGAACAAACCGGACAGATTGAAGCCCTCACACTCTGGTCTTTGAAGGCTGCACTGCAGCATCTGCGCATGCTTCAACACCTGCAACCACAGCTCAACATATCTGTTAATCTCACGCCGAGCATACTTCACCATCCCGATATCGTTGACCTGATCAAACAGGCATTGGCGATATGGAACACACCACCCGGCAATCTGATTCTTGAAATCACCGAAGGCGCGATGATGCAGGATCCGGATCGCGGCATTGATGTATTGCATCGCTTGCATAAGCTGGGCGTTGGTATCTCTATAGACGATTTTGGCACTGGCTACTCCTCGCTCTCGTATCTGAAGCGTTTCCCCGTCAATGAACTCAAAATCGATAAGTCGTTCGTGATCGACCTGGATCAGTCTGTTGACGATGAAAAGATTGTCCGGAGCATCATTTCACTGGCACACAATTTCGGCTTGCGCGTAGTTGCCGAGGGTGTGCAGAGTCAACGCGTACTGGAACAGCTTGCCGATCTGGGCTGCGATCTCGCACAGGGAAGGCATATCGCCGATGCGATGCAAGCCGATGACGCCGCTGCCTGGCTGACATATCCAGGCGAACAGCCTAATGCGACCGTCGCCCCGCGCACGCAGCAACGTTGATGTAATCACCGCTCCGATGTAAACGGAAAAGCTTTACTCACCCGCCATAATCCGATGTTCAACAAGCAACATCTCGGGATACGCTGACTAAATATCCACAACCGCCACCCGCAATAGTAATTGATGTTTCGCCTAGCCCGCATTGCTCACCGTGGATCGTCGCGAGGGCGTCGAGGAGGCTGTAGATGCAGGGCGCACGCAGGGAAAGACGGCGCCGGCGTAGCCGACACTACGTCAAGCCGGCTGGAGCGAGTACGCACTGCAGATGCAGGCTCATCGGCGGCCGCAGTAGATGTGCGGTGAGAAATGCGGGCTAGTAGTGTTTCCCGTATAATGCCCGCTCCACCGTTATCACGCTCAGAGCAGGTATGTCCGACTACATTCCCCCCGCCGATCTTCTCGCAAATCGCATCATCCTGATTACCGGTGCCGGTGATGGTATCGGTAGAGCTGCCGCACAGGCCTGTGCGGCACATGGTGCTACCGTTATCCTGCTGGGGCGGACCATTCCCAAGTTGGAAGCGGTCTACGACGCCATTGAGCAGGCTGGGCACCCACAGCCCGCGATATACCCGATGAATCTTGAAGGCGCCTCGCCCAAAGATTATCTCGATCTGGCAGAAACTCTCGATCGGGAGTTTGGACGTTTGGATGGTTTACTGCACAACGCCGCGATTCTAGGTAGCGTGTCACCCATGGCCCATCAGGATGTCGATCTGTGGTTCAAAGTGATGCAGGTCAACTTGAACGCTCCCTTTTTGCTGACGCGAGCCTGCCTTGGTTTGCTGATGAAATCCGATGATGCCTCCGTGCTGTTCACCTCGGATAAGGTCGGACGCAGTGGGCGTGCTTACTGGGGTGCCTATGGCGTATCTAAATTCGGCATCGAAGGCATGAGCCAGATCTTGGCGCAGGAAATGGAAACCAACACGCAGGTTCGAGTGAACAGCATTGATCCCGGAGCCGTGCGAACGCGGATGCGCAGCGTCGCCTATCCCGGCGAAAATGCCCTGGCGAATCCCCTTCCCGAATCGATCATGTCCGCCTACCTGTACCTGCTTGGAGCAGACAGCCGAGGTATTACCGGACAGCAATTCTCCGCGCAAGAATTCGTCAGACCCACCTGATTCTGTACGGAATAAGCACTCACCGCATGATGTCGACGTGCACACCCTTGGCCTCCAGTGCCTCGGCGCGCGCTTGAATATAGCGTTGGAAATTCGGTTGGGTCGTGTAGGCACCCGTGGCCACATAGTCCAATGACGACTGGATATGGAAGGCCTTTAGGTAAGCTTCTGTCCTGAATGCCTCGTTACCCTGAGCATCGAATAAGATCAACGTCGGTACATACTGAACATTGATCTCGCGTGCCCATTCCCCTGCCGTTGTTGACGTACCCGCCGGTGTTGTTATGGGTGTCCTGGCCCATGCGTCCAATACGACCACATCATATTTACTCAAAAGAGCCTGACTCTCTGGGCGGGCGAGAATATCCGTATGTAGCTCATCGCAGGCGGCACACTCGGCCTGTTCAAAAAACACCGCCAGTGGGCGCCCGCCGGGTCGTTTGGCAAGTTGATATGGTGCCTGGAGGTAGCTGGGGTCTTGATGCAGTTTCCCAGTGGCTGGGATCGGTACCTGTTCTTTAACATAGTCACGAAAGGCCATGCGGGTTTCAGCATGTTCACTCACATAATTAAGCGCTGCCATGAAACGGTGCGGCGGATAATATCCATTTAGCCGTAAAATGGCATCGCCCGCTTCGTTCAGAAAAACCAGTGTCGGTGTGAACATCACTCGCATCTGGCTGGCAAACGCCTTTTCGGTCACCGTGTTGCCCTGTAGATCAGTGACCTCACGGTCACCCCATATATTGATGGCGATCACGTCAAATTCAGACTGGGTCTTGGTCTCAATATCACGTAAGGCAAAATTCGTCTCCAGCAGCTTTTTGCAGTAGGGACAGCCATCCTGGTAGTAGTACAACATCACTCGCTTACCGGCCTCCTTGGCCTCGGAGACATCCTCACGTAGATCCAGAAAGGAATGTTTGAACCAGTCGGGCTTGTCGTGATAGCCAGGATTGATCATCCCGGGTTCAAGAGCTTCGGGCGGAGGCGGCTCCGCAATAGATGGCAGTGGCAGAGTCATCAACAGCCAAGCCAGTGGCATTAAGTAACGCAGCATCCCAGTCTCTCCAGAACAATCGTCCAACACCAATAC
>JBGSOE010000007.1:0-1594 GCA_041739295.1 Thiohalobacterales bacterium
AGGGGCACGGCTATGAAAAGAATATTGTCGAACGGATGGAGTGGCTGAAAAAAAGGAAAGATAAACCTTCATGAAACCTTACACTCTCGAACGCCGGCAGATCCTGCCGGTATCCCTGGACGAGGCCTGGAGTTTCTTTTCCAACTCCGGCAATCTGGTGAAGATAACCCCGCCGGACATGGATTTCAGAATCACTTCGCCGCCCTGTGAAGAAACATATGCGGGCCAGATCATCACCTATACCGTGCGCCCGTTGATGCGGGTCGAGGTCAGCTGGACGACCGAGATCACCCACGTAGAACGGCCGAACTTCTTCGTTGACGAGCAGCGCTTCGGACCTTATCGGTTCTGGCACCATCAGCACCGTTTCAGCCAGGTGGAGGGCGGCGTCGAGATGCATGACCTGGTTCACTACCTGCTTCACCATGACCATCTGGTCGGACTGATCAACCGCATGATCGTGGCGCCGCGTCTGCGGCGGATCTTCGACTACCGCAGCAGAAAACTGCAAGAGCTTTTTCCGGTTAAATGACCGATTAAATTCCATCTGGAGGGAACAACCATGAAACGACTTGCCATTCTGACCAGCGGCGGCGACTGCTCCGGCATGAACGCGGCCATCCGCGCGGCCGCCCGCACCGCTATCGCCAATGACGTGGAAATGATCGGCTATCGCAAGGGCTACGCCGGCCTGCTGAAAAACGACTTCCAGATCCTGGACACCAGGGCTGTCTCGGGTGTGTTACAGCGTGGCGGCACCTTCCTGCAGTCGGCCAGATCGGCCGAGTTCCGCACCGAGGAGGGTCGCAAAAAGGCATTGGATAACCTGATTAAGGAGCGGGTCGAGGGGTTGATCGTGATCGGTGGCGACGGTTCGCTTAACGGCGCACTGGCGCTGGACAGGATGGGCTTTCCGGTTGTCGGCATTCCGGCCAGCATCGATAACGATATCCCCTACACCGATATGGCCCTGGGGGTGGATACGGCGCTGAACAACATCATCTATGCCGTGGACTGCATCAAGGATACCGCCAGTTCCCACGACCGGGCCTTCATCGTCGAGGTGATGGGGCGCAACTCCGGCTATCTGGCTTCAACCTCCGCCATTGCCACCGGGGCCGAATTCGCGATCGTTCCCGAGGTGGAGTTCGACCTGTCGGAAATGTGCCATCAGCTGCGCCGGCGTTATGAAGAGGGGCGCACCAATGCGTTGATCATCATGGCCGAAGGGGCCGGCAACGCCCAGTCGATCGCCGACGGCATCAAGGACACGGTAGGTTTCGAAACGCGGGTGACGGTGCTGGGACACTACCAGCGCGGCGGCGCTCCGACGGTCTTCGACCGCCTTTTGGGAAGCCGTTTCGGCCGCAAATCGGTTGACCTGCTGCTTTCCGGAACCAAGGGGGTCATGGTCGGACTGGCGACCAATTCACTGAACATGACTCTGCTGGAGATGGTGGTCAATGGCGGGCAGAAAAAGCTCAATGAAGATCTGCTGCGCATGGCCGATATCCTGGGGATCTGAAATTGCGCTCAGGAAAGAGATTCCATAAGAAACGCTCGGTAAAATCAGGTCTTCCTCCCGGGAAGTAGC
>JBGSOE010000029.1:0-6839 GCA_041739295.1 Thiohalobacterales bacterium
CCGAGGCCATCACCCGGCCGTCTGAGTTGCTGGCACTGCTGGGGCTGCCCGATGAACCCGACACGGAGCATGCTGCACAGCTGTTCGGCATGCGCGTACCGCGTGGCTTCATTGCGCGCATGCGCCAGGGAGATCGCCATGACCCACTGCTGCTGCAAGTCCTGCCGGTCGCTGCGGAATGTCGGCCCAGCGCGGGCTTTATGACCGATCCGCTCGGTGAGGCCGCCGCCATGGCCGCCCCGGGGCTACTGCACAAATACCAGGGCCGCGTATTACTCACCCTCACTGGCGCCTGTGGAATCCATTGCCGCTACTGTTTCCGTCGCCACTATCCCTATGCCGAAGCCAATCCGGCCGGCAGCCACTGGGAACAGGCACTTGCCTATATCACCCAGGACAGCGGTATTCATGAAGTCATTCTCAGTGGCGGCGACCCGCTGTCACTCAGCGACCAGCGACTCGCGTCGATGGCCACTGACCTCGCGGCCATCCCACATCTGCAGCGCTTGCGCGTCCATAGTCGGCTACCCGTGGTCCTGCCAGAGCGTGTCACTCCGGACCTGCTGGCCTGGCTGACCAGTAGCCGGCTGCGGCCGGTGTTGGTTATCCACGCCAATCATGCCCGTGAGATCGATGCCAAGGTGCACACTGCGCTGCGCACGATCGCGACTGCGGGGGTGCCGCTGCTCAATCAATCCGTCCTGCTGAAACAGGTCAATGATTCAGTGGACAACCTCTGCAGCCTGTCTGAGGCGCTGTTCGACGCCGGCGCGCTGCCCTATTACTTACACCAGTTGGATCATGTGCAGGGCGCCGCGCATTTCGAGATTACAGATAGTCGGGCACAGGCACTGATGGCGGGTCTGCGGGCACGCCTACCCGGCTATCTGGTCCCACGCCTGGTCCGGGAAGAGGCCGGAGAGCCCGGAAAGAGTCCCTTATAACCTTTCAGCACCACTGAATTTCCAGCCAAACCGCTCCCCTCCTCTACGCATCACCCCGAAATCCAGGGTCCTATCTATAGGATTAGCCGCATCTGCCGAAAGCATGAAGGGAATTCCTACTATGAGTGGAAAGGTACGCCATGGACCAGCGCACAGCAGCACGCAAAGCACCGACGCAAGATTCCTTCGATACCCGGCACGCACAGGTTGAGGCATGGGTCGCCGAGCTGCCGCTGGCCAACATCGGCGAAAGTAGCCGCCGGTTGTTCAGTGCCCTGATCGAGACCAATGCTCTAGATTTCCCGGCTGAGCAGCGCTTCCGCATGCTGGAGCTGTTCTGCGCACCCATTTGCCACGTCAACAAGGCCATGAAGACCCATTTCGTCGGCAAACCCTTTCCGCTTTCCGACAAGGCCCGCCAAATCATCCAACTGTCCCAAGCACTCATGACTCAGATGGCACTGGCCTACTGCATCGTGGTCGACGACAGCAGCGACAAACGCGGTCTGTTACGCGACAACAAGCAAGTCCTGACCGCCACTTATCGAGCGCTGACATATCTCGGCCAAACCCTGCTGCGCGCCTATCAGGTCTATGCACCCTATCCGGCTGATGTCTGGCGTCAGGTACACCAGCTCTATCAGCAAGCCGAGGCCAAGGGGTTTGCCCAGGCAGTTATCAATGACAATCGAGTTGACAGCAGTTGTGAAGGCTCGATCGAAAACACCTATAAACGTATCTTGCTGCTGGCCCTGGCTTGCCCATACCGCCTTCGACAAGGTGAGGTCGAGCATGTCTACACCTGGTTGTGCGACTGGGCGCAGTACGCCACCCTCAATAAACTTGTCGAGACGCGTAATCCGAACGGCCAGTTCATGGTCAATCTCGACTCGGACGATCCGCCAACCTATCTGGTGCTGCGGGAAACCCAGGTCAATCAGGCATCCTGCCGTTTGCTGAATGCCGCGCGTCTGGCCGACATCATGCGCGAGGTGGCGGTTCGCCAGCGCAATGAGAAAAACACCAAGCTACAAGCCATCAACGAACATGTACTGCGCCGCCTGATGTTGGCCTGGGGCGTCATGCCCAAGCGTCGCTTCTCACGCTCCCAGAAACACTCTACTGCCGTGGTCGCCATGGGATTGAATACCGCTCATTACTTCGTCAGCGGTGAAGTTGCCTTTGAGGGCAACGAGAATGGGAATAGTGCTGGCCCGACCTTCAACCGCGCGGCCCAGTTCGAAGCCAGTGAAACCGCTGACCAGCAAGGCCAGCTGCCCGATCTTTGGGAAATGGGTGGCACCCAAGCGCTACGCGATACCCATCCGGGCGCTTTCGCCCATCAGTACATCGATTTCGCACGTGAAACTAACAGCACACCCAAGCCCGCGGCCGCAGCCGCAGCCGCAGCCAGCCTGAGCCCAACCTACCAGACTTATCTCTGGAAAATGGTCAATGTGAGCGCTGGTGGTTATCGGCTACTATGGGATAGCAACGAGAGTTCCCAGGCGCAAGTCGGTGAACTGATTGGGCTACGCGAGAACAGTGATCCCGACAGCTTCCATCTGAGTCTCGGCGTGGTTCGTTGGATGAAGCAGAGCAGCGAACTGGGACTGGAATTAGGCGTTGAGATGCTGTCGCCCGGCGCCGTCGCCGTCGGCACCAAAATTCATAAACATAAAAAGGGCTGCGAGTACATGCGCAGTCTGTTGCTGCCAGCCATCAGGACTATCGGCCAACCCGCTACCCTACTGACACCAGCGCTGTCATATCACGTCGGCGACATTGTCATGGTCAACAGCCATGGCAAAGAGGCGCGGGTCGAGTTGACGAAAATGATGGAAAACACCGGTACCTTCGCCCAATACCAGTTCCGTCCCCTGGACAGTCAGTCGACCGACACGCAGACCAGCGGAACGCAAATCACAGATGTGAATTTCGCGGACTTGTGGAATCAGCTTTAAACAGCACAGCCCGCGCATTGCGCGCGGGCCATTTCCCTCTAGAAAATCTCAGCGAACGGTGCCGGATAAACCACCTGACCGCCATTTTTGAGCGTACCGGGCACCAATTCCATGGCCGTCAGACCGTCGGCAGGCAAACGCAGATTTGAACTCAACCCCCAGGTCGAGGCCGGTTTGAAGTCAAAGCGTTCGTAGTACTCCGGCTGTCCAGCCACCACAATCGCCGTATAACGCATATCCCGCGCCCGACTGATTGCTGCCTGGATCAATACTGAGCCAATACCACGATGCGACTGCGACGGCACCACCGACATTGGCCCCAGCGCCAGCACCGGTCGACTGTCGGCCGTGCTCTGCAGCTTGACCTTGGACAACAGCAGATGCCCGACAATACGACCGTTGAGCTCGGCAACCAGCGACAGATCCGGAATGAAATCGGCCGAGGTACGGATGGCACTGACCAGCCGCGCCTCGGCTTCGCCTTGGAACGCACTGAGGTTCACGACATCGATCGCCTTGACGTCTTCGGGGGCTTCCGCCCTGACAATGACCTCTTGCATAGCCTACTCCGGGTTGCAGCGGCCCGTTCGCACGGGTCGGGTTTCCATTTAGAGGCCCAGTGCGTACCAGACCCGCCCTTATCCAACATTCTGAGTTGATGCTAACAGGATTCCCGGACCTGGAAAACAGTTGCGATTTCCTGTACAAACGCCCCGGACTACTCGGGAATCCGAGTTCAGATTGGTCCTCGCACGCCGATACATCCAGCGACTATCCAGCGTATACGACAGACACCTCAGGGAACCAGCGGGAATGCGGAGGAAGCAGTGAGTAAGGAGCAACAGATTCTGCGTCTCATCATCATTGAAGAGACCCAGAACGACGCAGAAGCCATCGCCAACGTGTTGCGCAACGCCGGTCAGGCTGTGCGTTTCATGTATGTCGGCAATCAGGATACCCTGGAGCCCGCGCTGGATCAGCAGCGGCCCGACATCATCATCTGCTCGCTTGGGCTGGAGGCGATGGATATGGCACAGCTCAACGCTGTTCTCTCCGCCCACAGTCTGAACATCCCCATTATCGCCATTGGCCATGAGGCCAGTGAACCGCAGGTAATCGAAGCTCTGCGCGCCGGCGCCATTGACTTGGTATCGTTCGATCAACCGGAACATCTGCAATTGGTGATTGCGCGTGAACAGCGTAACCTGGACATGCAGCGTGATCTGCATTTCTACCGTACCGGCCACAAAGAAAGCGAGCGCCGCTGCCGCACGTTGCTCGACAGCTCGCGCGATGCCATTGCCTATGTGCACGACGGCATGCATATCTACGCCAACAGCTCCTATCTGGAGATGTTCGGCTTCGAGGATCTGGACGAAATCGAAGGCGCCCCGATCATGGACATGGTGGCCAGCGATGATCACGCTACCTTCAAGGAATTCCTGCGCACCTATGGCAAAGAACCGGATGGTCCCGACCAGCTGGATGTGAAATGCACCAGCGCCAAAGGCAACTTCAATGCCAAGATGGAATTCACGCAGGCCACAATCGATGGTGAGCCCTGTACCCAAATCATCATTCGCGACCAAGTGGTCGGTGACAAAGAGCTGGAACAGAAGCTGAAATACCTGAGCAAACAGGACGTCCTGACCGGCCTGTTCAATCGCCAATACTTCATGGAAGAACTTGAGCTCGCTGTCAGCAACGCACGCGCCGGCTCTGGTAATGGCAGCATGCTCTACATCTTGTTGGACAATTTCAAATCCGTGAAGGAATCCGTCGGTCTGGGCGCCAGTGATCTGGTGGTCAGCGATATTGCTCACCTGCTGAAAGACAAGATCGCGGATACCGGCATGCCGGCCCGCTTCGGCGACAGTTCCTTCACCGTGCTGCTCAAAGGTAAGGATGCAACAGCGGCACAAGCACTCGCCGATCAACTACGCCACGCCATCGAAGAGCACATCATCGATGTCGAAGGCCGCACCATTACCATCACGGTCAGCATCGGCATCAGCCTGATCACGGAAAGCGCACCTGACGCGCATGAAGTGCTATCTCGTGCTGATCTCGCCTGCGAAGTGGCGCGTTCCTCGGGCGGCAACCGTGTGCATCTGCACAATCCGGTCGCCGACGAACAGATTGGCCGCGAACGCGAACAACAGTGGAATCATCTCATTCAGGAAGCCTTGTCCGAAGACCGCTTCCATCTGGTCTATCAGCCCATCGTCAGCCTGCAGGGTGAAACGGACGAAAAATACGAAGTGCTGCTGCGCATGCGTGACAGCGAAGGCGAGGATATCCGCCCCGGTCAGTTTCTACCGGTTGCCGTGCAGACCGGACAGATCGCCGACATCGATCGCTGGGTTCTCAGCAAGGCGATCTCTGTGCTGGCTGAACGCCGCCGCGGCGGTGCCAACACAGTCTTCTTCATCAAGCTCTCGGGTACCACGCTGGAAGATCAGGAACTGCCGCTGTGGATCAATCAGCAGCTCAAGGATGCGCGTCTGGCCAGCGACGCTATTGTGCTGGAAATCGCCGAGGCCGATGCCAGTCAGTATCTGAAGAGCGTCAAGGCGTTTGTGACTGCCATCAGTAGCCTGCACTGCAAAACGTCCATTGAGCACTTCGGCAGCAGCCCGAATTCGTTCCAGTTGCTCAAACATCTGCCTGTGGATTATCTGAAGATCGATGGCAAGTTCATTCACAATCTGATGAGCGATAGTGACAATCAAGCCGTGGTGAAATCCATTATCGACATGGCGCGTTCCATGAACAAGATATGCATCGCCGAATTCGTCGAAGACGCCAGCAGCCTCACCGTCCTGTTCCAATACGGTGTCCATTACATCCAGGGCTACTTCCTGGCTGAGCCGGCCGAAGGTCTGAACTACGATTTCTCCGAAGGTTCGATCTAGAAAATCATCGCTGTTTATCCTGCCTTAGCCTGCGTAATACTTGTAGGGCGCAATAGCGCAGCGTATTGCGCCGCATGTCTACGCTTACTGGATAATCCGTCGCGCAGGATTCACTGCAAAACATTCGGCGCATTACGGCCTGCGGCCTAATGCGCCCTACGGGGAGAGTTACCCATCCCCTGCCTGCACCGAACACCGGTCCGCGCAAAACCCCCTTGTACGTTCTCACTTCGTTCCCTATGATAGACTTCATCAGGGAACAAAGTGAGAACGATTATGCCAACCCCCAGCCAAGACAAGGTCCTGCAGTTCATCCGCCAGCATCTGCTCCAGCACAGCCACGCCCCTAGCCTGAGCCAGATCGCGGCCGGTCTGGGACTGCGCTCCAAGACCGTGGTCCATCGCCATGTCCAGGCCCTGGCCGAGGCAGGCCATCTTCAAGTCGACCCCGGTCGCCATCACGGCATATCCCTCACCGACAAGGTCGCGGCCGAGGCGATCAGCCTACCTTTGCTGGGACGTATCGCCGCCGGCCGGCCGATCGAGGCGATAACGGATGAACACAGTCTCAACCTCGCGGAGTTTCTGTTAGGCCCAAACCGCTATGCCTTGCGCGTGTTCGGCGACTCCATGATCGGTGCCGGCATCCTCGACGGCGACACCGTGGTAGTGGAACAACGCGACACAGCCAGTGATGGCGATATTGTCGTGGCCTTGATCGATGATCAGGAGGCCACGCTCAAACGCCTGAAGCGTCGCAAGGATGGCATGATCGAACTGATCGCCGCAAACCCGGCAATCCCGACGATGGTGTACCCCGCTGAGCGTATTCGTCTGCAGGGCGTGATCGTCGGGCAATTGCGCAGCTATCGCTAAGGAATTAACAGCAAATATTTTTTGAACCGCAAAGGCGCAGAGACGCAAAGAATGATTTATGGAAACTCTGAACAATCCGTCATTCCGGCGCAGGCCGGAATGACGAATAGACCATAGGCCTGCAAATAATTTATGTCTGC
>JBGSOE010000467.1:0-9587 GCA_041739295.1 Thiohalobacterales bacterium
GAAGAAGATCAGCAGCAACAGCACAACGTCGATCAATGAGGTGATATTCACCTCGGGATCTTCGCGGCGGCGTTGCCGCAGATTCATACGGTTTCCTCGCTGGTGACGTCCTGCTCACGCTCACCGTGGATCACCTCGACCATTTTGGTGGCCTCCTGCTCCATGCGAATGACCAGCAGATCGACCTTGCCACGGAAGTAGCGGTAGACGATCAGGGTGGGGATGGCGATCGCCAATCCCGCTGCCGTGGTGATCAACGCCTTGGAGATGCCACCGGAGAGCGCACCGGGATTTGCGGCACCCTGCACGGTCAGCGTGTTGAACATTTCGATCATGCCCACCACCGTACCCTGCAAGCCGAGCAGCGGTGTGATCGCGGCGATGGTGCCCAGCGTATTCAGATAGCGTTCCAGTTCCAGTACCACATGCCGGCCCGCATCTTCGATGGCCTCTTTCATAATGGTGCGGTCGTGATGGATATTGACCAGACCGGCGGCGAGAATGCGCCCCAGTGGCGAACCGGACCGCAATGCATGCAACCGAGTAGCATCAAGCTGGTGATTGCGTACCCAGTTCCAGACCTGGGCGACCAGATGCTTGGGTAGCACACGCTTGGCACGCAGCATCCAGAAACGTTCCACCGTGATCGCCATGGCGATTACGGAACAGGCAATGATAGGCAGCATTAACCAACCGCCAGCTTGTATGAGTTCGAACACAGTCTCGTCCTTGTCGCGAAGGATCTGTTGGCCTTCGATAGCGGCCTATCATACGGTTTTCACTGGGCTGGCGGAACCGTTGCGGGTAAATCCCAGTAGTGTCGAGCCACGGCCCTCTGGAGCACCGCCTGGTCCAATATCCCCGCGCCCAGACGAATCCCTATGGCCCCGGTTTCCGCGCTGATCAGCTGCTGGCTCCCCTGCTCTCGATAACGCGCCCTGATCTCGTCCCGCGGAAATCCATAGCGGTTGCGATAACCCGCCGCAAACAGGGCCCAACGTGGCGCCACCGCCTGCACGAATGCCGGTGTCGATGAGGTGCGACTGCCGTGATGCGGCACGACCAGTATATCGCTGCGCAGGCCAGCGCCGACCCGGGACAGTAGCGCACGCTCACCGGGAGCCTCGATGTCACCGGTCAGCAGTAGCCGCTCGCCATTGGTCTCGACCTGCAACACACAGGAGGCATCATTTCCGCTGATCGTCTCGCTGACACCCGGATGCAGAACACTGAAGCGTACGCCATCCCATTCCCATTGCTGCCCGGCATGGCAGCGTGTGACATAGCGCCAATCGATCAGCTCTGGCACGCTGGTCAAGACGCGATAAGTCGGTAAGCGCGTCGTCAGCGAATGGGCGCCACCACGGTGGTCATTGTCACCATGACTGATAATGAGCGTATCGACGTGTCGCACCCCGACCGCAGTCAGAAACGGTGCAAGCACTGTATTACCGGTGTCGAAGTCGGCGCTGAACTTCGGTCCTGTGTCATACACCAGGGTGTGATGTGCCGTCTGTACAACGGCGGCGAGGCCCTGACCGACATCCAATAGCGTGAACCAAGCGTGCCCCGCAGCCGGTCGCGGTGAAGTCCATGCGGCCAATGGCAGCAACAGCAGTACACCGAACCAACGCTGTGGCATGCCTCTCGGTAACAGCAGTAAGGCGACGCCCCCGAGCGCAACCACGGTCATCGCAGGCGTGACGGCCGGCATACCCAGCAGATTACCCGGGACGTTAGCCAAACCCTGCAACACCGTTTCAAGTAACGCGCTGGCCCAGCCGGCCAAGATGAACAGCAAGTGCGCGAGTCCCGGCAGAGGAAACAGACAGATCAATCCTGCGAACAACAACGGCACCAGGATCAGACTGGTCCAGGGTACCGCGAACAGATTGGCCAGCGGCGCGACCCAGCCCTGCTGACCGAAGAACAATAGCGTCAATGGCAACAGCCCCAGACTAAGGCCGAGTTGCAACCGAATCAGCTGCGTTATTCGGCCTTTAAAACCCAAGCGCCGTTGCGCTTGTGACAAGGTGGCAAAAATAACGGCAACCGCCACGAAGGACAGCCAGAAGCCGGGGCTGATCACGGCAAAAGGGTCGGATAGTGTCACCAGCGCCAGTGCCAACGCCAAGCTGTTCGCGGGTCTACTGGGTCGCCGCATCATTACACAGGTCAATATCACCAGACACATGATCCAGGCGCGCCGCGTCGGTATACCAAAGCCGGCCAGCACGGCATACAGCGTCGCGACACACATCGCCAACAGCGCAGCCGCACGTGGTGCGGCCAGCCTCAGCGTCAGCCATTGGCTACGTGACCACAACCAGCGTCCGCACACAAAACCGAGCCCCGCGACCAGGCCAATATGCAAGCCGGATATGGCAATCAGATGACTGGTACCCGTGGCGCGCAGGACGTTCCACTGGGCGGCCGTGATGCCATCGCGTTCACCGAGCCCGAGTGCACGCAGGATACCGCGTTGAGAAACATCCACCAGCAGCGGTTGCAAGCGCTGCGCAACCGTTGCGCGCAGACCTAGTCCGCCATCAACCCTGTCCGCAGCCATATATGGCATAGAACCGCTACGCACATAACCCGTGGCAGCGATTCCAGATTGAAACAACCAGCCAGCGTAGTCGAATCCACCCGGGTTATTGAATCCCTGGCGGCGTTTGAGACGCACCCGTAATTGCCAACCCTGTCCAGCGTGAAGCGCTGGTGCATCAAACCAGCTCAAGCGCAGTCGACGCGTGAACGCTATCTCATCGTCGCCCCGATGCAATGACGTTGCCGCAAATAAAAATCGGGTTGCGCGCCCGTCTACTTCGGGTAACGAGGCGATGGCACCTTGGAGAATCAGATCCTGACCTTCCAGAGCGACCGGCAGATCAGTGACCAGCCGTTGATCGGCGCACCACCAGGCCCAGATGAAACTGGCTAAACACCAGGCGAAAACACGGCTGCGGGGAACCCAGGCCAATGCCAGTGCGGCGGGTACTAGCAACAACAGTAGGGATAAAGCGGGCAGGCACGGCAGTAGCTGCAAACTCAAGCTACCGAACGCTATTGCCAGTGCAATAGAGATCATGTTCATCCTTGAACGATTGATGGATAATACCGCCGCCAGCATCCTTGCTAGTGGCGCAGCCGCGAGAAGATCCTGCTACGGCCTATGCCAAGACAGATTATAAAACGCTTTCTCCCCGACCATGGCAAGCTGCGTGAGCATCCGCATCTGCGCCGTTTCGGCGCGCGCCTGCAAGATGGCAATCTTTGGCATCTCAATCGGCGTTCCGTCTCTGGTGCCGTCGCAGTGGGCCTGTTCTGCGCCCTGCTCCCGCTACCCTTTCAGATGGTCATCGCGGCGGGCTTCGCCATCTGGTGGCGCGTGAATCTGCCCATCTCCGTGGCACTCGTGTGGCTGACCAATCCGCTGACGATGCCACCGGTCTGGTACGCCACCTACATGCTGGGCACCTGGATGATGAATTTGCCCCCGCGGGATCTTAATTTTGAGTTGTCGGTACACAGCATGATCCTGAACATGCAGGGGGTCTGGAAACCGTTACTGCTTGGCAGTCTGGTAAGCGGTGTGGTATTGGCGATCGTGGGATTTCTATTAGTGCGGCTCACCTGGCGTATTTCCATTATCACGCAACGTCGCGCAACGCTCAGCCGGATCAAGGCACGCTTGGCCAAGAACCAACATACCGAGTGAATTTGACATTGGTGCGGTTAGCTGCGCGAACCGCACCAGATAATCAATCGCTAGCGCGCATGCAATTTTCCATCGCGTAATTCCAACACCCGATCCATTCGCCCTGCCAATTCCGGGTCGTGGGTAACGATCACGAAGCTGGTACCCAGCGCACCATTCAGTTCCAACATCAGTTCATACACCGAATGGGCCGTGCGTCGATCAAGATTACCGGTGGGTTCATCCGCCAACACACAGCGTGGTTCCGTCACCAATGCACGCGCCACGGCGGCACGCTGACGTTCACCACCGGAAAGCTCACCAGGTTTGTGGTGCAGGCGCTCACCTAGGCCTACTCGCTGCAGCATGTGCTGCGCACGACTGCGCGCCGTTGCTACCATCTGACCGCGGATCAACAGCGGCATAGCGACATTTTCAAGCGCGGTGAATTCCGGCAGCAAATGGTGGAACTGGTAAACGAAGCCGAGCGCCTGATTACGCAGCTTGCCACGGGCAGCATCACTGAGCCGCGCCATATCCTGTCCGGCGACTTGAATGCTGCCAGCGCTAGGCTGATCCAAACCACCCAGCAGATGTAGCAAGGTACTTTTGCCACTGCCGGAGGTGCCGACGATGGCGATGCGTTCGCCGGATGCGACATGCAGATCGACGCCACGCAACACATCCACACGCAGACCACCTTCGGCAAAGGTCTTGCTCAGACCGGCACAGCCCAGCACTGACGTTTCTGTTTGCTGCAGAGCCTCATTCATAGCGCAACGCCTCCGCCGGCTGAGTACGTGAAGCACGCCAGGCGGGATAGAGTGTTGCGATCAGGCTCAGCAAAAAGGCCACGCCGGTGATGCGCCACACATCCAGCCAATTCAATTGAGACGGCAGCTTGCTGATGTAATAGACATCCGGCGACAGGAAATGCACACCGAATAACTGTTCGATAGCCGGCACAATGGTCTCGACATTCAGCGCCAGCGCCACGCCGCCAATCAGGCCGAGCAGGGTACCGAAGGCGCCGATGACGGTGCCCTGCACGATGAAGATAGCCATGATCGAGCCGGGGGTAGTGCCAAGCGTGCGCAGAATCGCAATGTCCGCCTGTTTATCAGTGACTACCATGACCAGGGTCGAGACGATATTGAACGCGGCCACAGCCACGATCAGCGCCAAAATCACAAACATCACACGCTTCTCGGTCTGTACCGCACGAAAGAAATTCGCATGCTGGCGGGTCCAGTCCGTTAAGCGCGTCTCTGTCGGCAGTTGCGTCGCTAACGCTTGCGTGACTTCCTGCACGGTAAACATATCCTTCAACTTCAAGCGGACACCACTGACCCGGTCATCGAGTTGAAACAGCTTGGCGGCATCGTCGATATGCACCAGCGCGACACCACGGTCATATTCGAACATGCCCACTTCGAAGATGCCGACCACGGTAAATCGTCGCAACCGCGGCATGGTACCGATCGGGGTGATATTCGCCTGGGGACTGACCACGGTGACCTTGTCTCCGACCTGGGCACCGACCAGCAGTGCCAGTTCGCTACCGAGCACAATCCCGTATTCACCCGGCTTGAGGTCAGTAAGTTGCCCCGCCTTCATATGCTCGCCGACGTCGGACACGGCCGGCTCCTCCGCGGGCAGGATGCCGCGTAGAATCGCGCCACTGACCCGGCTGCCTTGGGTGAGCATAGTCTCGGCTTCGATATAGGGTGCAGTGCCAACGACTTCGGGATTTTTGGCGGCGATGGCCTCTACCTGCTGCCAGTTTTCCAGACCGTTCGCATAGCCCATGATCTGCGCATGCGCGGCCATACCCAGAATGCGGGTACGCAATTCCTGCTCGAAACCGTTCATAACCGACAACACGGTGATCAGGGCCGTCACACCCAGCGCAATGCCGAGCATGGAGATCGCCGAAATAAAGGAGATGAAATGGTTGCGCCGCTTGGCGCGGGTATAGCGCAGGCCGATATAAAGTTCGTAGGGTCGGAACATGGGGCGGCATTAAACCACAAAGGCCCCTTGCGCGTAATGTCTACGTGACCGTCATTCCGGCGAATGCCGGAATCCATAGTATTCAACCTAAAAAAATCATTTCAGCCACGGAAACCCACGGAAGACACTGAAACACAGTGCCTTCCTGGAGCGACTGTTCACCCCCTTGCGGGTAATGGCGGTGCCGGCGTGAAGCTTATGATCTTGTCCGGGTTTTCCCGTGTGCTTCCGTGGCAAATGCGGGTTATAGGTTCAAGGCTCTGGGTTCCGGCATTCGCCGGAATGACGAACTGGTCAGTGTTTCGTTACATCAATTTTGTATATCAATAACCAGTGCTTAGTTTACCAACCAGACGGTTGCCCTGGGTGATTCAGCTGGGCTATCGCTGGCGGCGGCAACCTGGTTGCCGGAGGGTCGAACCTCGATGAGGTCGGCAGGTAATCCCCGGCGTACCAGATAACCCTTGATCTCGCGGGCACGGCGTTGAGCCAGGCTAGCAGCAGACTCCTTGGAATCGGTATAGCCCGTAATGAGAATCCTGCTTTGGGATTTGCTGATTCGATAAGCGCGTGCGCGATCGCCCAGAATCGTGCGAGCGGCATCACCGAGTTCGTAGCTGTTTGCGCTAAACGGTATCTTGAATTCTGCAGTGACCTTACCGGTCTGCGCTTTACCATTATCGGCAAATTTGATCAATCCGGCGATGCAGGTCTGAAATGCGCGTATCTGCCCGGTGAAGCGTACGGCGGACACGCTGACCGTAATCGCCGTCCGATCTTGCTTCCCATCACTGAAGACAAAGTCCGCGGACATGCCCTTTTCCACTGATTGATATAGACGCAGCGAGTCTTCAGCCGACAACTCGAGGAGTTTGCTATTTCCAGACAGCACCTGACGCCCCAGGTCGGTGGCTTCGGCCCCATATATCCAGGGCAGCGGCACGACCCGCCAGCTCACTTGCCGGGCAAATTGGGATTCTTGTGGAACCATGACACTAAAGGTCAGAGGTTTACCGGCAGACTGGATAAAGCGTGCCTCGCCCAGCTGCGGGATACTGTGACTCAGGGTGCATTGGCCTTTGATATCCTGCATGGACCAAGTCGATCCGACCAGCGATGCGCCATAACGGTCATTGGCTGCCTCTACCGCCAGACCAGGCAGTAGCAGACAGACGGCCATAAGGGCAGTGTGGACATGCTTCAGACTCATGCACCTGTGTCGACGCGCGCGCGCCAGACTTGATGCCACAGCGACTCATTGACACATCTGTGACCCACTGCCAGAACCAAGCATTTAGACCCTCCGGCCAGAATGTTATAGTGCCCCCCATGATCCATTACGAAGGAGCGGGTTATGCTGGCAAAGAACGTTTTTTTCACTGCACTGCTAGTTTGGGGGCTGAACACCACCGCTCTGGCTGACACCCTGGTGATCCAGGCTGTGGATCAGACCGCCAGTATCGCCCGCCCGGACCGAGGCCAGTCCATGGCGAGTGTTGAATCGCAGTATGGCAAGCCCGAGAGTATTGTCTCTGCTGTAGGCCAGCCACCCATCACCCGCTGGGTCTATGCCGGCTTCACTGTCTATTTCGAAGGTGACACGGTGATTCGCGCCGTCGCCAATCACTGATCGACCCGTTACACCCCGCCTTATCCCGCACCCTGGCCGGTGCGCACACTGACCTTGAGCCATGTCCAAAATCGTCTTTCCCGCTGAGTGGGCCCCGCAGGATGCTGTCCAACTGACCTGGCCGAATGACCGCGGCGACTGGGCGCCCTATCTAGCGCAGGTCGAGCCCGTCTTTGTCGAAATCGCCCGTGAGGTAGCTCGACGCGAACGGCTAATAATCAGTTGCTACGACGCAGCGCATTGTCAGGCCGTAACTGACCGGCTGTTGGCCGCTGGGGTCGACCTGTCGAACGTCAAGCTGTTTGCCATCCCCTCCAACGACACCTGGGCGCGTGATCATGGCCCGATCAGCGTATACGCGGATCAGAAACCACAGCTGCTGAATTTCACCTTCAACGGCTGGGGTGGAAAGTACGCGGCAGAACTCGATAACCAGATTACTAACCGTTTGATAGCAGCAGGCGCCTTCGCGGCCAAACATCAGTCAGTGGAATTGGTTCTGGAAGGCGGAGGCATCGAGACCGATGGCGAAGGCACGCTACTAACCACAAGCAGCTGCCTGCTCGCACCGACGCGCAATCCGCAATTCAATCAGACACAACTCGAAGCACGACTCGGCGAGCTATTGGGTGTGGATCGCTTTCTCTGGTTGCATAACGGTCATCTGGCCGGTGACGACACCGATGGGCATATCGATACGCTGGCGCGCTTCTGCACGCCGGACACCATTGCGTATCAAGGCTGCAATAATCCCAAGGATGAGCACTATCCGGTGCTGGACGCCATGGCCGTGGAATTGCGCACCTTACGCACCCGTGATGGCAAACCCTATCGATTGGTTGAATTGCCCTGGCCGCAGCCGAAACGCAATGAGGAAGGTAAGCGCCTGCCCGGAACCTATGCGAATTTCCTGATCATCAATGGCGCGGTGCTGGTGCCAACCTATCGGGACCCTGCCGACGCCGCCGCACTCGCTGCCCTGAGTGATTGCTTCCCGGACCGAGACATCGTCGGCATTGACTGCAGTGCGCTGATCCTGCAATTCGGTAGTCTGCATTGTGTCACCATGCAGTTACCGCGCGGCGTGCTCGCACCCGTCCCGAACTGAATTTAGTTACTGATTTTCATATGCGAGCGATTTGACCTAGCGAACCTCAGATTAATCCGTCATTCCGGGGTATGCCGGAATGACGACTTGGTTATTAATCAGAGGTTCCCTAGAATCACGCTGACACTCACCAGGAACATCAGGCTGCCATGAGCAAAACTTTGAGCGTAGGACTCGTACAGGAAACCTGTAGTGACAATCGCGAGGACAATCTCGCAAAAATGTTGGCTGGCGTGCGCGCCTCAGCTCAACGCGGAGCCAAACTGGTGTTGCTGCAGGAGCTGCACAACAGCCGGTATTTCTGTCAGACCGAAGACACTGCGCAGTTTGATCTCGCGGAATCGATTCCGGGTCCGAGCACAAACGCGCTGGGCAAGCTGGCCAAGGAACTCGGTGTGGTGATTGTCGCCTCGCTGTTCGAACGTCGCGCTGCCGGCTTGTATCACAACACCGCCGTAGTCATCGAAGCCGACGGCAGCATTGCCGGCAAATACCGCAAGATGCATATCCCGGACGATCCCGGCTACTACGAAAAGTTTTATTTCACGCCCGGCGATCTGGGTTTCGAGCCGATCCAGACCTCGGTTGGCAAACTCGGCGTCATGGTGTGCTGGGATCAATGGTATCCGGAAGGCGCACGGATGATGGCCCTGGCTGGTGCCGACATGCTGCTCTACCCCACCGCCATCGGTTGGGACCCGCGCGATGAGGAACCTGAACAAACACGTCAGCGCGACGCCTGGATCACGATACAGCGCGCGCATGCCGTTGCGAATGGTTTACCAGTGCTGGTCTGCAATCGCACCGGACACGAAGCCGACCCCAGCGGCCAATCGTCGGGCAGTCAGTTCTGGGGTTCGAGTTTCGTCGCTGGACCGCAAGGTGAAATCCTGGCAAGTGCCGCGACCGACTCGCCAGAAGTTCTAGTAGTGGATATCGACCTCAGTCGCAGTGAAGAAGTACGCCGCATCTGGCCCTATCTGCGCGACCGGCGTATCGATGCCTATGGCGATCTGCTGAAACGTTATCGGGATTGACTTCGTTAACACGTAGGGTGCGGTTCGCTGCGCTCACCACACCCTACGATAGATCATCACTTCGATACCTTGACGACCTCGACAATCGCCGCGCAGAGC
>JBGSOE010000092.1:0-20047 GCA_041739295.1 Thiohalobacterales bacterium
GGATCTCACCAAGGGCTCAAAAGTGTACTTCCCTGTGTATGTGAAGGGTGCCGGTCTGTCTATGGGTGATATCCACTTCTCGCAGGGTGATGGCGAAATAACCTTTTGCGGTGCGATCGAGATGGCCGGCTATCTGGATATCCGCGTGACGCTGATCAAGGGAGGTATGAGCAAGTACGGCGTAACCAATCCGATCTTTAAGCCCAGCGCTCTGACACCGAAATTCGATGATCATTTGATCTTCGAAGGCATTTCGGTAGACGAGGATGGCAAACAGTATTACCTGGACGCGCATGTCGCTTATCGGCGCGCCTGCCTGAATGCCATCGAATATATGAAGAAGTTCGGCTATACCGGCGAACAGGCTTACGCAATTCTCGGTACCGCACCGGTGCAGGGCCATATCAGCGGCATTGTCGACATCCCGAATGCCTGCGCCACCTTGTGGTTGCCGACCGGTATCTTCGACTTCGATATTCGACCGAATGCTGATGGACCTGTCGTCGCCGTCAAGGCGGGTAAGGATCTGGCGGTTACAAGCTGAAATTAGTACTCGTTGGCAGGGCGCATTAAGGCATTCGGCAGAATGCGCCCTACAGTACAAACATGCGGGAGATTCACTATGCCGATGTACGATTACAATTGTTGTGGCTGCGGTGTATTCAGTGCACTGAAACCGCTGAGCGAATACCTTGATCCGATGCCGTGCCCGAACTGTGGTGGATCCGCCGATCGAATTATCACCGCACCTAGTCTGGCCTGCATGAGCGCCAGTAATCGCACGGCCTGGGAGCGCAACGAACGCAGTGCCCACGAACCACGTCGCAGTAGTTGTTCCAGCGGCAGTTGTGGGCATGCGCATCACGCTGCCAAGCCGAATGCCGCGGCCGCGCCTGCGGCCACCAAAAAGCCCACAGGCCAGTCTCGACCCTGGATGTTGGGGCACTGATCCCACCGTCGACACACCTGCGGGCGTTCTGCCCGCAGGTTCCTTATTGTTCATCTATACATATCTCAAGTCCCACCTCAGTTGATATAAGTTCACCTCTGTGTAGCTGATTGTACGTATTGCTGTCGTGCAGGCGATGGTGTGATTCGCCTAACCGGCGGCAGTCCGAGAGATGTCCGTGGTCGGATTATTCGTGTTGCTGAGTTAAGTGGAGAGTCAGCATGCGTGCATACACGCGCACATACATTCGCACTGACCGATAACTTCCATGTCGAATTGATACGTTAGTGTCCGACGCGCCCGCATTGCTAATGCTCGGCCACTCATTCTCACGGAATAATGAACAGCACCCTGCTGTTTCGCGCACAAATTAAATCCATTAGCAATTTCTTCTGCACCAGTAGAATGCAGAAATCAAGCCGTTACAACCAACATCGCGTGTCAACGCCATGCACTGTTATGAGTGCCACTGAGATCTGTGTCAGTGCATGTATTTTCCGGGCGTAATAATTCACCTGTATTTAAGTCAAATCGTCTGTAATTCGTATGCGCTGTGCTGCCCGATAACTGTGCAGCAAGCTGCTGCGCATCTGCAGATTATGACGTGGCATACCCGTTGCAATAGGAACATCAACGTGTCTGTGTTCTGCATTGCACACGTCGTGATCGTAGCGCACTGCACAACGATCGAATCGACCAACATCGTGTTCAGAGAGGAAAGTTGATGAATAGGAAACTGGGTAAAGGTTTGTGGCGGCATGCGCAGTCTCTCATGACCGCAACTGCGCTCAGCGCAGCCATGGCATTATCAGTAGGGGTATTACCGGGTGGTGCGTTGGCTGCAGTGCCCGCGACCGCGGACGTTAGCAAGACTGGGCTTGCAGTGACCGATACTACGGTAACGGTCGGTATTCTGCATTCACTGACCGGTACCATGGCCATCAGTGAAACCGGCTCTGTAGAAGCTGAGAAACTGGCTATCGATCAGATCAACGAAATGGGCGGTATTTTAGGTCGCAAGATCGAAGTGATCACAGAAGACGGAGGCTCGGATTGGCCGACCTTCGCGGAGAAGGCGCGTAAACTTTTGGTGCAGGATAAGGTAGCTACGGTGTTTGGCTGCTGGACGTCGGCATCGCGCAAAGCGGCACTTCCGGTGTTCGAGAAAGAAAATGGCCTGCTCTATTACCCGACGTTCTATGAAGGTCTTGAACAATCACATAACGTGATCTACACCGGCCAGGAAGCCACTCAGCAGATTCTCGACGGTCTTAACTGGGTTGCTAAAGAGAAGGGTGCCAAGACCTTCTATCTGATCGGTTCTGATTACATCTGGCCACGTACTTCGATGAAGATTGCTCGCAAGCACATTGAAAACGTGCTCGGTGGCAAAGTGGTGGGTGAAGAATACGCGCCTCTCGGTCATACCCAATTCGGTTCCATCATCAACAAGATCCGCCTGAAAAAGCCTGACGTAATTTACGCTGCGGTGGTGGGTGGTTCCAATGTCGCCTGGTTCAAGCAGCTAAAAGCGGCCGGTATCACTGGTGATAAGCAGACGTTGCTGACCATCTCTGTGACCGAAGACGAAGTACTGGGTATTGGTGGCGAGAATCTGGTTGGTTTCTATTCGATCATGAAGTACTTCATGCCCGTCGAAAATGACAACAACAAAAAATTCATCGCTGCGTTCAAAGCCAAGTATGGTGATGACAGCGTGATTGGTGACGTGACTCAGGCAGCCTATCTGGGGCCCTGGTTGTGGAAGGCGGCCGTTGAAAAAGCAGGTAGCTTTGATGTTGACAAGGTCGTGGCCGCATCACCGGGTATCGAGTTGACCACGGCGCCAGAAGGCTACGTCAAGGTCCATGAGAATCATCACTTGTGGTCCAAGGCCCGCATCGGCCAATGGCAGGCTGACGGCCAGGTCAAGATCGTCTACGAATCTGATCTGATTGAGCCGAATCCGTTCCCGGAAGGTTATCAATAAAGATGGCAAGCCGGCGCGGTCGGGTGGATGTTGGCGCCCGACCGCTGACCGGATGAGTGAAGGTTACAAGGGGCGTCTGTAATAGACGCGTATCGGGAAAATACCGGACTTTTTTAGTGGGGGTCCAACATGGGTGGCTATACCTTAACGGAACTGGGTTCGATCTTCGTGATGCAAGGCTTTGCGGGATTGAGTCTGTTCAGCGTCCTGCTGCTGATGGCACTGGGGTTGGCCATCATCTTCGGGCAGATGGGCGTGATCAACATGGCGCATGGCGAGTTTATGACCATCGGCGCCTATACCACGGTGATGTTTTCCGTACTTACGGAGAAATTCATCCCTGGATTTATCGATTACTACTTTCCGTTCGCGATTCTAGTGTCGTTCCTGATCGCTTTTGGAATAGGTTATTTCGTGGAATTTGCCATGATAAGGCATCTCTACAAACGCCCGCTGGATACGCTGCTGGCGACCTGGGGCTTGAGTCTGATCATGCAACAGATCTTCCGCTCCGCATTCGGTGCACGTGAAGTCAGTGCGACGCTGCCGGAATGGCTGCTGGGTTCCTTCCAGCCGACCGAGAGCATCGACATTCCATTGAACGGAATGTTCGTTATGGGACTCACGGTCCTTGTGACACTTGGCGTGTTCTACTTCTTGTTCAAATCACGCTGGGGTTTGCGAGTGCGCGCCACTACCCAGAATCGCATCATGGCCGGTGCAGTCGGTATTAATACCCGCCTGGTGGATCGCGTGAGCTTCGCGTTGGGCTGCGGCATTGCCGGTATCGCAGGCGCGGCCTTTACGACCATTACCTCGACCGGTCCAACCACTGGCACGCTGTATATCGTCGATACCTTCCTCGTTGTGGTGTTCGGTGGCGCAGCGAGTCTGTTTGGCACCATCGCCTCGGCATTCTCCATCGC
Organism: Thiohalobacterales bacterium; assembly: GCA_041739295.1. Taxonomy (GTDB): domain Bacteria; phylum Pseudomonadota; class Gammaproteobacteria; order Thiohalobacterales; family Thiohalobacteraceae; genus JAHJQQ01. The sequence goes on from JBGSOE010000092.1 coordinate 3,866, forward strand.
TCAGGCGCAGTCGATTCTGGAGTTTTTCATTACAGGTTCCATGGCGAAGGTTCTGACACTTCTGACCATCATCGGCATCTTGATGCTGCGTCCGGAAGGCCTGTTCTCCATCAAGGTTCGCAAGTAAGCGCTGAGGACTACGCAGATGACGGCTATTTACAAAAATCTTTTGGGCGGCAAGCAGGGTGTGATCGGCCTTGCCCTCCTGGCGGCGCTGATTTTTCTGGTGCTGCCGATGTTCCTGGATATTTTCCGCCTGAACCTGGTCGGGAAATATCTGACCTATGCCTTCGCAGCGGTAAGCCTGGTATTGATCTGGGGTTATGGCGGTATTTTGAGTTTGGGACAGGGTGTGTTCTTCGGTCTGGGCGGTTATTGCATGGCCATGTTCCTAAAGTTAGAAGCCTCTTCACCAGAGAATACAGCGATCCAATCAACGCCAGGCATTCCTGACTTCATGGACTGGAATCAGCTCACGCAGCTGCCTTGGTTCTGGGAGCCCTTCAATAGTTTTCCCTTCACACTGTTCGCGATCTTGGCAGTGCCGGGTATCCTGGCGTACATCATCGGCGTGGCCATGTTCAAGCGGCGTGTCGGTGGTGTGTATTTCTCCATCATCACTCAGGCAATTGCGGCGATCCTCACCATTCTTATCGTGGGTCAACAGGGTTTGACGGGTGGTATCAACGGAATCACGGATCTGAAGACACTGCACGGCTGGGACATTCGGGCCGATTCGGCCAAGTACCTGCTGTATTACATAAATGGTGGGCTGTTAATTGGCGTGATTCTGCTGTCGAGATTCATCCTATCCAGCAAGCTCGGCCGGCTGCTGCTGGCTATGCGCGACAAGGAAGATCGGGTGCGCTTCTCGGGCTATGATGTATCCAACTTCAAGATCTTCATCTTCTGTGTCGCGGCCATGATCTCGGCGGTTGGCGGGGCGATGTTCACGCTGCAGGTGGGTTTCATGTCGCCCTCCTTTGTCGGCATCGTGCCGTCGATTGAAATGGTGATCTTCGCCGCCGTCGGTGGGCGCATGTCGCTGATCGGCGCGGTCTATGGCGCGCTGATCGTCAACTTTGGCAAGACCTATTTCTCGGAAACATTCCCGGAACTTTGGCTGTTCCTCATGGGCGGACTGTTCATTGCGGTTGTGATGTTCTTCCCTAATGGCCTGGCTGGATTATATGAGAAACATGGCAAGCGGGTTATGGAGAAGATCAAAATGCTGCGCAGCAAACCGACACCGCCGGTAGAAAAGACACTATCCGGTGACAATTCATCTGCCACTGCACGCAAAGCGGCCTGAGGAGAGTCTAAATGAGCAGTTCAACAGATTTCACCCTGGCCATTGAAGACCTGACCGTATCATTCGACGGCTTCAAGGCGGTCGACGGTTTGAATCTGTATGTCGACCAGAATGAGCTGCGGGTGGTGATCGGACCAAATGGCGCCGGCAAGACCACGGTACTGGATCTGATTTGCGGCAAGACCAAGGCTACGACGGGATCGATCAAGTTCAAAAATCACGAGCTGACGGATCTTTCAGAACATCAGATCGTGCGCGCCGGTGTAGGGCGCAAGTTTCAGACGCCATCGATCTACGAAAATCTGAGCGTGTACGAGAATCTGGAAATTTCCTATCCCGCAAAGCGCAACGTCTGGGGTTGTCTGACCTTCCGGCGCACTGCGGAGATCAAGGAGCGTGTGCGCGAGGTGGCTGCGGAGATCTTTCTTGAGGACCTGCTGGATATGGAGGCGGGCCTGCTCAGTCATGGCCAAAAGCAATGGCTGGAGATCGGCATGTTGCTTATTCAGGACCCGGAGCTATTGATGCTTGATGAGCCGGTCGCTGGCATGAGCGTGAAGGAACGTGAGCAGACTGCGGATCTTCTCAACCGCATTTGTAAGGGGCGTTCCGTGATTGTGATTGAGCACGATATGGAGTTCGTCAAGAACATTGCCCACAAAGTGACTGTGTTGCATCAGGGCAAGATCCTTGCGGAAGGCAGTATGGATCAGGTGCAGAACGACGAGCGTGTCATCGAAGTGTATTTGGGTCATTGAGCACTGGAGACAGTCTTATGTTGGAAGTTACAGATCTGCATGTGAGCTATGGCCAGAGTGAAGCAATCCATGGCGTCGGCTTCACGGCAAATAAGAACGAGACCTTGGCCATCATGGGCCGTAACGGCATGGGCAAGACTACGCTGTTCAAGTCGCTGATCGGCATCCTGCCGCTCGGCAAAGGCAAGATCAGTATCGACGGCCAGGAAGTCGGCGGCATGGAGAGCTATCAGCGGGTCAAGAATGGCATCGCCTATGTGCCTCAGGGACGCATGATTTTTCCGACGCTGACAGTCCAAGAAAATATCGAGACTGGTTTGGAAAGTTCAAAATCCAAGCGCATACCCGAGGATATCTTTGCGCTATTCCCGGTGTTGCATGATATGCGTCATCGCAAGGGCGGTAACCTGTCCGGCGGTCAACAGCAGCAGCTGGCCATTGCCCGCGCATTAGTGACCAATCCCAAGGTGCTGTTGCTGGACGAGCCGACTGAAGGCATCCAGCCATCCATCATCAAGGATATTGCCAATGTGCTGAACGAGATCCGCAAGCTGCGCGAAATTACTATCATCGTTTCGGAGCAAGTGTTGTCATTCACCATGGCCATTGCGGACCGGTTAATCGTGATCGATAAAGGCAAGTTCATTCACGAAGACCTGCGCGAGAACGTGGATACCGCGAAGATCAGCAAATATCTGTCGGTTTGATGAAATACGATGCGAACCGCCAAGGCGCCAAGGACGCCAAGAAACCTGTTTTTTGTAAGAGCGGGTTCGGTGCGAACCGAAGCCGTCATTGGTCTGTCCAGGCCGATGTACGGGTTTTCACATTAATAATGTTTTTCTTGGTGTCCTTGGTGCCTTGGCGGTTCAACTTCCCTACAACTGAGGTTTGAAGAGAACATGAGACACGGTGACATTTCATCCAGTAAGGATTGCGTCGGTGTTGCGGTGGTTAATTACAAGATGCCGCGCCTGCATACCAAGGCCGAAGTTTTGGACAACGCGCGTAAAATTGCCGACATGATCGTTGGCATGAAGCAGGGTCTGCCAGGCATGGACCTGGTGATCTTTCCTGAATACAGCACGCATGGAATCATGTACGACGCTAAGGAAATGTATGCGACCGCGTCGACCGTGCCGGGCGAGGAGACCGAGATCTTCGCCGATGCTTGCCGCAAGGCCAAGACCTGGGGCGTGTTCTCGCTCACCGGCGAGCGCCATGAAGAGCATCCCAGTAAGGCGCCCTACAATACGCTGATCCTGATGAATGATCAGGGAGAGATTGTGCAGAAGTACCGCAAGATCATGCCCTGGTGTCCGGTGGAAGGCTGGTATCCAGGTGACAAGACCTATGTCTCGGAGGGGCCGAAGGGGCTCCAGATCAGTTTGATTATCTGCGACGACGGCAACTATCCGGAAATCTGGCGCGATTGCGCCATGCGCGGTGCTGAGTTGATTGTGCGCTGCCAAGGTTATATGTATCCATCCAAGGAACAACAGGTGCTCGTCGCCAAAGCGATGGCGTTCATGAACAACACCTATGTAGCAGTAGCCAATGCCACCGGTTTTGACGGTGTGTACTCCTACTTTGGACATTCGGCGCTGGTCGGATTCGACGGCCGTACGCTGGGAGAATGTGGCGAAGAAGATTACGGTATCCAGTACGCTGAGATGTCGGTTTCAGCTATCCGCGATGCGCGCCGCAATGGACAGTCACAGAATCATCTGTTCAAGCTACTGCATCGCGGTTATACCGGCATGCTTAATTCGGGGGATGGCGATCGCGGCGTCATGGAGTGTCCGTACGAGTTCTACCGCACCTGGATTACCGATCCCTCCAAAGCACGCGACAATGCCGAAGCCATTACGCGCAAGACTATTGGCACCGATGAATGTCCAATCGACGGCATCCCCAACCAGAAAACGGGTACCGATCACCGTTGAGTGTTCGACAGGCTCCTAGGATGCGCTAAACGCAGCGAACCGCAGCGAATGATGCACGCAATAGCAGATGCGGATTTCAATACAATACAGCGGCGACTGACGTTATATCTTATCGCGCTGTGGGGGCGACCGTTCAATCTGATGGGTAACGCGGAGTCTCTACCCGCGATTGAAGACTCAGTAATCCGTTTGCCCGACAGCTGGGCCGCGGTGGCTGGCTTGCCAGTCTTGCAGCGCTACCGTGCCGCGGCGGTGCATGCGGCAGCGCACCAGGTCTATGGAGCTACGTCGTTTATTGCCAACGGTCTGAAAGGACGACAGCGCGCGCTGATTGCGCTGATGGAAGATGCGCGCGTTGAGTCGCTGGCCATGCGGGCGTTTCCCGGTCTGAGGCGGCTTTGGTTGGGGTTTCACCAGGATGTGGCTGCTGACAGTAATAGCTTCGATGCCCTGATCGCCCGTCTGGCACGCGCCATCATGGATCTCGGGTACCAGGATACAAATGCCTGGGTTCAGAAAGGCGTCGCCCTGTATCGAGAGCAGGTGCATGAATGCACCGATGCTCAATCTGCACACAGCACAGGCTTGCGGCTGGCGAATGACATTGGTCAGTTGCGGATTCCAATGAACGAAGCTGTGCCGCCCTGTATCGCCGCTTATCATGACGACAATCTGCACCTGTGGTTGCAGAAACAGACGCTGGTTGCCGCAGCTAAAGTGGAACCAACGCTAACGAGTGCAGCGTTGCGTTCCGTGCATCTGATCGAACAAGCTGGTGGAAAACCGCTGCCGTTCGCGGCCGAACGACCTGTGCCGGATGCTCCGCTGGGCTGGTCGGTCCGCAGTGTCGAGGACGATGCCGCGCTGGAGTTCAATGTATGTAAAGTTAACGCGGCATCTGTGCGGCACCGCTATCCTGAATGGGATTATCGCATCGGCTTGTCGCGCCAGGCCTGGGTAACAGTAAACAAACGTGCGGTGCAGGCTGTGCAGGCAGGCTTGGCCGACAGATATCTGCTGTGCCATAAACATCTACTTGCGAGAATGGAACAGATTGTCAGTGTCTTGCGTCAACAGGGGCATGCGCGGATAAGGCGTCAGTACGAAGGTGTGGATGTGGATCTGGATGCCGCGATAGGTGCGGCTGTTGAGTTACGCAGCCGCCACACGCCTGAGTTACGTGTTTATGTGCGGCAACACCACCATAGCCGCCAGGATGTGACCCTGTTATTGCTGTTGGACCTGTCCGAGTCGGCTAATGGTCGGGTCGGTAATTCGCGCAGCACGGTGCTGGAATTGACGCGTGATGCCAGCCTGTTACTGGCAGTTGTGTTGGAGCGTTTGGGGGAACGGTTTGCCGTGCATGGATTTAGTTCGAACGGTCGGCATGAGATCGGCTATGCGCACTTTAAGGATTTCGAGCAATCCTGCAATGCGGTCGTATTGGATCGCATTGCAGGTATGAGCGCCGGTTTGTCCACCCGGTTGGGTGCAGCGTTACGGCATGCCGGTGCGGTGCTGGCCGATCAGCCCGGCGAACGCAAACTGCTGTTGGTGCTGACCGATGGCCAGCCCAGCGATATTGATGTGTATGACGCACACTATCTGACCGAAGATGCACGTCACGCGGTGGGTGGTTTGAGATTGGGGGGGATACAGACTTTCTGTTTGAATCTTGATCCATGCGGAGATGCCTATGCCGCACGAATCTTTGGCTCTGCGCATTACGAAGTGTTAGAACAGGTCGAGCAACTGCCAGAGAAACTTCCGCGTCTTGTGTTGACGTTAACGCGCCGTCATTGACGTCGAGATTTTACCGATTCGGAAAGTGGGGCGTCTATCAGGCAAGCACATCAATCAGGGTGCCGATCATGTCGTCAGCGGCTTTGATGGTTTTGGCGGAGGCAGAAACCTGCTGTTCATGCTGTTTGAGCGTGACCAGCGCCTCGGTCATGGAGCGCATGTCAGTGGAAGTTGCCTGGCCGGCATTCGCGATGGCCGAGGCACTGCTCGCAGCACCTTGCAGGCCTCTCTGAACGCCAAGTAATCCTGATGCGGCTACGGAATCAATACTCATATCTTTTTACTCTCATTTATTCGCGATTAAGCAAAAACATCTATAGATGAACCGACGGCAGGATCGGCATTTTTACGTGCACCGGATTCCGCTTGTGGTTTGGATTCAGTCTCGGTTTTTGAGCCAGACCGCTTGGTGTGAATATCGTGGTGTCTGTCGCCTTCCCGTTGGGTGCGGCGCTCATCGTTGCGGCGCGTCTCCTGTGCAGTGGCCTCGTTTTGCGTGGGCGCGACGACGGGGCGGCTGGAGACCTGGGCCTCTTGCTGCACTGGGCGCGGCGGTTCCGGAGTGTGGTGTGCTGCCGGTGCTGTGGTCAGTGTGATATGCATAATAGATAACCTGCTGTAACTATTACTAGTTTGTGCGCGTTGCCGGGGTCCATCTCCGACGTCGACTGCTCACAAAAGCGCGCATACAGGTTCCCTCGTGAAGGCTAGCGGCGATAGCTGGGTCGCCTTGAATCACCCTGTGGGGTTATGCCGAAATTGTGAGGCTTTTCCGCTAACTGGCTTGTCCGCTATACTCACCGCCCCGATGTGCAGGCCGCCCGTCTGTGCCACTCGACATCACCGCAACGGAGAATGTTTACCGTGAGTCAGCATGACAAAACTTTAGCTACCACCTTTATTGGCGTATTGGGCTTCCTTGTGGTCTTGGCCTTCGTATTTTATTTCATCGCGAACAGCGTCGTGAAGACCGGTGGCACCACTGGTGAAAACGCCATGGCGATCAAGACTGCAGATGAAAACATCAAGCCGGTTGGCGCAGTGACGGTGGCTGATCAATCTGGCGCCAGTGCCGCCAGCACTGGTCCGCGTTCAGGTGCAGACGTTTATAACGCCGTGTGTATGGCTTGCCATGCTACCGGTGCAGCAGGCGCGCCGAAGGTTGGCGACAAGGCTGCGTGGACACCACGTTTCGCGCAGGGCATCGATACGCTACTCAATAACGCCGTCAACGGTATTCGCGCTATGCCGCCGAAAGGCACTTGTGCGGATTGCTCGGATGATGAGTTGAAGGGTGCTGTTGCCTACATGCTCAGCGAGACCGGCTTCAAGGTAGCAGGTGGTGATTCCTCACCTGCTGCTGCGTCTGCCGCTGCCGCACCAGTAACCGCCAGTGCCGATGCCGGTAAGGGCAAGCAGATCTTTGATTCAGCCTGTATGGCCTGCCATGCCACCGGTGCCGCCGGTGCGCCGAAGGTTGGCGACAAGGCTGCCTGGGCACCGCGCATAGCGCAGGGTATGGATACTCTGCTCAGTAATGCCATCAATGGTATTCGCGCTATGCCGCCGAAAGGCACCTGCATGGCCTGTTCGGATGATGACTTGAAGGCAGTGGTCAGTTACATGGTTGACGAAAGCAAGTAGGCGTTGCCATAGCTGCATAAAAAAGGCCGTACGTGTGTACGGCCTTTTTGCATTTAAGAACCTCTGATTATTTCATCACTCCGGCATGCGCCAGAATGATGGATTACTTATTGATCATCGGTTCCTGGCTCCTAGGGAACCTCTGATTAATTCGCTGAAGCGGCATCTACCGCGTTGCTGCCAGGCTCAAAATACTCATTTACTCCGTGTAAACTCCGTTTTTTCGCCTGTCCGCGCCTTGCATCTGCTCGCTTGATCAAATTAATCAGAGGTTCCCTAGTTAATTCATTCACGTCAACATCCCGCGCAAGTTAGCGAGATGCGCTTTGCCGCGTTGCTGGCGTTCTTCAGGATCAACCTGACCGCTGCGATTTTCCCATTTCAGATCATCGGCGGGTAGTTCACTCAGAAACCGACTCGGTTCGCAGGATTCCCATTCGCGCGCACGCTTGCGACGACTGCAATAACTCAGGTTCAGCGTTTTCTGTGCGCGGGTAATCCCGACGTAGGCGAGTCGGCGCTCCTCATCCAGATTTTCCTCTTCGATGCTGCTGCGGTGCGGTAGGATGCCTTCCTCGACGCCGACCAGAAATACATTCGGGAATTCCAGTCCCTTTGCGGCGTGCAGGGTCATTAGATGCACGCAATTGCCACCGGCCTCGTCTTTGTCACGATCCAGGATGTCCATCAGGCTGAGTCGATTGACCAGTTCGCCTAACCCGGCGTCATCACCGATCTGCTTGGTCATCTGTTCCAGCCAGCTGAATAGATCGTCAACGTTCTGGATGCGTCGTGCGGCTTCATCGGGATCGCGTGTGCTGGTTTCCAGCCATTGCAGATAGCCGATGTCGTTCACGAGTTCTTTGAACAGGTCGATCGGGTTGCCGCGTTTGGCGCGATCGGCGAAATCCACAACCCATTGCGCAAATTCCTGTACACGCGACAGGGCACGTCCACTCAGCTGTTGTGTCAGTCCCAGTTCGAAACAGGCAGCCAACAGGCTGATACCGCGCTCGCTGGAATAGGCGCCGAGTTTTTCCAGTGTGGATGGCCCGATTTCGCGGCGTGGTGTATTGACCGCACGCAGAAAGGCACGGTCATCGTCCTCATTCACCAGCAGACGCAGATAGGCAACCAGGTCTTTGATCTCGGCATAATCAAAGAATGACATACCGCCGGACAGATGATAGGGAATCCGATGTTCGCGCAAGATTTTTTCGAACGGGCGTGCCTGATGGTTGCCGCGGTAGAGAATGGCGAAATCACCGTCGCGACTGCCGGCAGTGAATTTCTGATGCAGTAGCTCAGACACTACCCGTTCCGCTTCATGCTCCGGATCACGGCAAGGCAACACGCGTAGCGCAGTACCGTAGCCAAGTTCGCTCCAGAGTTTCTTTTCAAATGCGTGCGGATTATTAGCGATCAGCTGATTCGCGCATTTGAGTATGCAACCGGTGGAACGATAATTCTGTTCCAGCTTAACGACCTTGAGGCGTGGAAAGTCCTCTTGCAAGCGCATAAGATTTTCAGGCCGCGCGCCACGCCAAGTGTAGATCGACTGATCATCGTCACCCACGGCAGTGAACATGCCCAATCTGCCAACAAGCTGCTTAACCAGTTCGTACTGCGCGCCGTTGGTGTCTTGGTATTCGTCCACCAGAAAATGTCGGATGCGGCTCTGCCAGCGTTCACGAACCTCGGCGTCGTCGGTGAGTAGTGTCACGGGTGCCAGGATCAAGTCGTCAAAGTCGAAGGCGTTATAGGCCTTGAGGTGACGCTGGTATTCCTCATAGATGCGTGCAATGGCGATATCGCGGTCATCCTCTGCCCTGAGGAGTGCCGCAGGTGGAAGCAATTGATCATTTTTCCAGGCGGAGATTTTCCAGCGTGTCTGATCCGGGTCCAGGCCGATGCGCGCCTTGTTGATCAGTTCGCTGACCAGATGTCCGCTGTCCTGACTATCGAAAATCGAAAAGCCGGGTTTGAATCCCAGGTGTTTGTGTTCGCGACGCAGGATATTCAATCCCAGGGTGTGGAAGGTTGACACGGTCAAGCCGCGGGCTTTTTCGCGCGGCAGCAATCCCGATACGCGTTCGCGCATTTCGCGCGCCGCCTTATTGGTAAAGGTGACCGCGGTGATGTGCGCGGCATCCATGCCCTGGTTGAGGATCAGGTGTGCGATCTTTTGGGTGATGACGCGCGTCTTGCCGCTGCCGGCGCCGGCCAACACCAACAAAGGTCCGTCCACATGCTGTACCGCAGCGTGCTGGCGGGGATTGAGTTCTGACAAAGAGGTTATCGCTCTGGGAGATGCATATGTCGTCGCGATTCTACGCGGCTGAGGCGGGTGCGGGTATCTTGTATTTATCGAAAAAAATCGGTTGTAATAAGAAATTAAGGATGGTCTGCGGTAACCAGTTGGCTAGCGGTGGATTTTGTCCATGCCGCAGTTTTATTGTGTGACTGGCCGATCCAGATTGCGATAACCGAGGGCCTCACCTATGTGTGGAGCTTCAATTTGTACGCTGCTGTCGAGGTCGGCGATGGTGAGCGCTACACGCAGGACACGGTGATAGGCGCGCGCGGACAGCCTTAAACGCTCCATGGCATGACGTAGCAGTTGCTGTTCAGGTGGTCGGAGATGGCAGTGGCGATCCATCGCGATCCCGGCCAGCTGTGCATTACATACACCCTGACGTGCCAGCTGGTGGTCTCTAGCGATAACAACCCGTTTGCGTACCTCGGTACTGAATTCGCCGGGTGGGCCTTGGAGATCCTGAGGCAGCAAGCGCGGAACATCGACTTGCAGATCAATGCGATCCAGCAGAGGCCCGGAAATGCGTTGTCGATAGCGTTGGATCTGTTCAGAAGTACATCGGCAGCGACCCGAGGGATCACCCAGATAGCCGCAGGGACAGGGATTCATCGCCGCTACCAATTGAAAGCGTGCGGGAAATTCCGCTTGGCGCGCCGCGCGCGAAATCGTGATTTGTCCACTCTCCAAGGGCTCTCGCAAGACTTCAAGTACTCTACGGTCGAACTCCGGCAATTCATCCAGAAACAACACGCCCTGATGGGCCAATGAGATTTCACCGGGACGCGGAGACGAGCCGCCACCGACCAATGCAACAGCGGAGGCGGTGTGATGCGGTGTGCGGAAGGGGCGCTGTCGCCAGTGTGCAAGTTTGAAGCCTTGCGTGCTGATCGAGGCGATGGCCGCGGCTTCTAATGCTTCGCTGTCAGTCATCGGTGGCAGGATGCCGGGCAGCCGACTGGCCAACAGACTTTTGCCGGTCCCGGGTGGTCCAGCGAACAGCAAGCTGTGCCCACCTGCGGCGCTGATTTCCAGGGCGCGGCGCGCCTGCAACTGTCCGCGCACATCGGCGAGATCCGGCAAGGATTGCTCAATAGGTTCATCAGGCGCGGGGGCATCATTCTGCAAGGGTGTTTGGTCGTTCAGGTGTCGGGCGACGTCCAACAAATGATGTGCACCCAATGCCTGTTGCTGCGCAATCAGCGCCGCTTCACCAAGGTTATACAAGGGGACAATCAAGCGGCGTTGTGCTGTGGCCGCCGCCATACCCGCAGGCAATGCACCAGTAATGGCGCGCAAGTCACCGGAGAGTGCCAGTTCACCAATGAATTCATAATCCGCGAGATGCGTCTGCGCGATCTGCCCCGAGGCCGCAAGGATGCCGAGCGCAATCGGCAAATCGAAACGTCCGCCATCCTTGGGTAGATCGGCGGGTGCGAGATTGATGGTGATGCGACGGGCGGGGAATTCGAACTGGCTGTTGAGTAGTGCGCCGCGCACGCGGTCTTTGCTTTCTTTCACTGCCGTTTCGGGCAGACCGACGATGGAGAGGCTGGGCAGGCCATTGCCGAGATGTACTTCGACCGTGACCAGTGGCGCCGCGATCCCCAACTGGGCGCGGCTGTAGACAACAGCGAGGCTCATGTTTCCCTTCCCTAGGAAATGGCAAATGACATCGGACCATCCGGGTCCGAGTGTGGAATGGTCAGCGTGGCTTAGCCACCATCCATATCCTGATCGTTATCCAAATTCTCTGGGATGCTGTCGTAACTTGGCGCCTTCGCGGTTTTCTTGCCGAACACACGCTCTTCTAAAACGGCGACCTGTTGCGTCATGGCATCCAGCTTGGCGCGAGTACGGGCCAGAACCTTGGCCTGCACCTCGAATTCTTCCCGCGTGACCAAGTCCAGTCGGCTAAGCGCCGCTTGAACCGCAGCGCGCAGGTTGCGGTCGACGTCTTTCTGCAGGACCCGCATACCCTCGGGCACCGAGTTGTTGAGGCGCTGCGCAATATCATCAAAAAATTTTGGATCGATCATGCGCGGACTCTACCGCAGGCCGGGTCACTGGGTCCAGGTTGGTTATAGCTGCGCTATTTGGGTGCATTTAGATGGTGCATGGGTTTGTGATGCTCCCTAATTTGGTGCGTTAAACCCCGGGCAAGGGAGTGGCGAATAAGATAACTCATTGAATATTAATTATTTAAAGATATGGCATAGGAACTGCTATTACCAAGCTGTATCCCAAGCTACAAGGCTCAATGCGCTCGGAACAGTCATTTCCGCCCCTGGTTATTTGCTGATGGAGATTTTCAACATGCATGAATTTTTGAGCATTCTCCAAGTTGGTGTCCGGTCGCCTGATCTTCGGGTTTTGCAGGAGTCAGTTGTTTTTTGTTCGTACGACCCGGGCTGTTAGGCGCGGGTTTCCCTGAAGGAGAGGATCCATGAAGTTAGTTACAGCAATCATCAAGCCCTTCAAGCTGGATGACGTCCGCGAGGCGCTGTCCGAGATAGGGGTGCAAGGTGTCACGGTTACCGAGGTCAAGGGGTTTGGTCGCCAGAAAGGCCATACCGAATTGTATCGCGGCGCTGAATACGTAGTTGATTTTCTGCCCAAGGTGAAACTGGAAGTTGCCATCAATGACGATCTCACTGAGCGCGTCATCGAGGCCATTTCGAAGGCGGCCAACACGGGCAAGATCGGCGACGGGAAAATTTTCGTCTACACCCTTGATCAGGCCATTCGTATCCGTACCGGTGAGACGGGTCCCGAGGCGCTGTAAGAGAACCAAATCAAACACGTAACAATCTGTTACGGAGGGCTGAAAAGTGGAACAGTTGCTTGAACTGAGTTACGCGCTCGACACATTTTATTTCTTGATGACGGGTGCGTTGGTAATGTGGATGGCTGCGGGCTTTGCAATGCTCGAGGCTGGTCTGGTGCGTTCTAAGAACACTGCGGAGATTCTTACTAAGAATATCGCGTTGTTCGCGGTGGCCTGCATTATGTACATGCTGATAGGTTACGGCATCATGTATCCGGGCGATGCCGCGGTGAACTCCTGGTGGCCGGGCTTGCACGGCATTCTGGGTACTACGGACCACGAAGTCGCGGCTGTGATTGCCGGTGGTGAAGGTGCGCCGTATTACTCGACTTTGTCGGACTTTTTCTTCCAGATGGTGTTCGTTGCGACCGCCATGTCGGTGGTATCCGGCGCCATCGCAGAGCGTATGAAACTGTGGGCCTTCATGGTCTTCGCGGTTGTTATGACCGGCTTTATCTACCCGATGGAAGGTTACTGGAAGTGGGGCGGCGGCTTTCTGAATGTCATGGACTTCAAGGATTTCGCCGGCTCTGGTGTGGTGCATCTGTGCGGCGCGTCTGCGGCCCTGGCGGGCGTCCTGCTGCTCGGCGCGCGTAAAGGTAAATACGGTCCAAACGGTGAGATTCATCCGATACCGGGTGCCAACCTACCGTTAGCCACATTGGGTACCTTCATTTTGTGGCTGGGTTGGTTCGGTTTCAATGGTGGTTCTGAACTGAAGATCTCCAATGTAACTGAGGCCAATGCCGTAGCGATGGTATTCGTGAACACCAACATGGCGGCGGCCGGTGGTCTGGTTGCGGCGGCGACCGTAGCACGTCTGCTGTTCGGCAAGACCGATCTGACCATGGTGCTCAATGGGGCGCTGGCGGGCCTGGTTGCGATCACCGCCGAACCACTGACCGGCAGTCCGCTGCTCTCCACTATCATCGGTGCCATAGGTGGTGTGCTGGTCGTGTTCTCGATCCTGGGTCTGGATAAGCTGAAGATCGACGATCCGGTCGGTGCCATCTCCGTGCACGGTGTGGTCGGTATGTGGGGTCTGATCGCGGTAGCTTGGAGTAATCCGGAAGCCTCCCTCAAAGTACAGCTGATCGGCCTGGGCACCATCTTCGCCTGGGTATTCGTAACCAGTTTCGTGACCTGGTTCATCATCAAAATGGTGATTGGTATCCGCGTCAGTCCGGAAGAGGAATACGAGGGTGTCGATCTGGGTGAATGCGGCGTGGAAGCCTACCCTGAGTTCACAGGTAACAGAGGTTCCGGTATCTGATGTGGTTCGGGGGAGTTCACTGATATCCCTTTATGCTAGTCCCCTTGTCCATGGATGGATTTCCCTACGGGTGCCGAAAGGCGCCCGTTTTTTAATACGAGGAGGAGGTCATGAAACTTGTTACTGCAATCATCAAGCCGTTCAAATTGGATGATGTACGCAAGGCGCTGGGCGACATTGGTGTGCAGGGTATCACTGTCACCGAGGTGAAGGGTTTTGGACGGCAGAAAGGGCACACCGAATTGTATCGTGGTGCGGAATATGTCGTGGATTTTCTACCCAAGGTTAAGTTGGAAGCAGCCGTCTCTGATGAACTCGCGGAACGCGCCGTTGAGGCGATCCGCGCGGCAGCCAACACCGGTAAGATCGGTGACGGCAAGATTTTTGTGTTTGAGATCGGGCAGGCGATCCGAATTCGTACGGGTGAAAGCGGCCCTGAGGCATTGTGATGAATACAGCGAGGATGAAATGTATGTTAAGCACTAAATTGAAATGGTTGTACTCAGCTGCATTTGGCGCGATTGCTGCGGGGTTGCCGGTCTTTGCGCAGGCGGAAGATGTGGTAGTACTGAACACCGGCGACACCGCGTGGATGCTGACCTCCACCGCACTGGTGTTGTTTATGACCATACCGGGCCTGTCCTTGTTTTACGCGGGCATGGTGCGCTCCAAAAACGTTTTGTCGGTCATGATGCAGTGCTTCGTCATTACAGCGCTGATCTCGGTGCTGTGGGCGGTCTATGGTTACAGCCTGGCTTTCGATACGACGGGTATGGAAGCCGGTGTTGTAAATGCTGCCAGTATCGTGGGTGGTCTTGGTAAGGCCTTCATGAATGGAGTGACCATTGACAGCTTGACCGCGGCAATTCCGGAAAGTGTATTCGCGACCTTCCAGATGACCTTTGCCATCATAACGCCAGCATTGATTGTGGGTGCATTCGCAGAGCGCATGAAGTTTTCGGCAATGCTGTGGTTCATGGGTCTCTGGTTCACCTTCATCTACGCGCCTATGGCGCATATGGTATGGGGTGGTGACGGCGGTCTGATGTGGGATTGGGGCGTGCTCGATTTCGCCGGTGGTACGGTGGTGCATATCAACGCCGGTATTGCGGGCCTGGTTGCTGCTCTTGTGCTGGGAAAACGCAAAGGCTATCCCACCGTTTCTATGGCGCCACACAATCTCGGTTACACCCTTATCGGTGCGGCCATGCTCTGGGTCGGTTGGTTCGGCTTCAATGCCGGCTCCGCAGTGGCCGCGAATGGCACGGCGGGTATGGCCATGCTGGTCACGCAGATCGCCACTGCCACGGCCGCACTCGGCTGGATGTTTGCAGAATGGGTCAGTCACGGTAAGCCTTCGGCACTGGGTATTGCCTCCGGTGCGGTTGCAGGTCTGGTGGCGATCACGCCGGCTTCGGGTACTGCCGGTCCGATGGGTGCGCTGATACTGGGTGCAGTCGCGGGTGTGGTATGTTTCCTGGCCGCCACCAAGCTCAAGCGTGCAATTGGTTATGACGACTCGCTCGATGTATTCGGCGTGCATGCGGTCGGCGGCATTGTTGGCGCGATCCTTACCGGCGTGTTTGCAGATGCCAGTCTGGGTGGTGCCGGTCTGGCCGAGGGCATGACTATCAGCAGCCAAGTGATGATTCAGATCAAGGGTGTTCTGGCGACCATCATTTTCAGCGGTGTAGGAAGCTTCGTGATTCTGAAGATTGTCGATATGCTGATTGGTCTGCGCGTCAGCGAAGAGGCAGAAACCGAAGGCCTCGATCTCTCGCAGCATGACGAGCGCGGTTACAACTTGTAAGCAGTTCCCTTGTCCGGGGTAGCAAGTTGAACGGGCGCCGTAAGGCGCCCGTTTTTTTGTGTAGAGATCTATTGAGAATTCGTCATTACATGTCAATGCCAGAATTCAGGGAAATGTCGGGCACGCGGTTAGTGCCGCCGAATCCGACCAACATCTGCTATGTGAATTTGTAGGTCGGATGAATCAACCTCGCGATACAACGCGAAGTTGTTACGGTAAAGAAGATAGCCATTTTAAAGTCCATCACAGCGACAGCTGTGATGGACAGCCGTTTAGGCCGAAGGCCGCGTCCGACAGTTCCAGCGAGGGAATCTCGATATTAATGGCATCCAAAACGGGTATCCATATTTTGGGAACCTCTGATTAATTCGCTGAAGCGGCATCTGCCGCGTTGCAGCCGGGCTCAAAATACTCATTTACGCCGTGTAAACTCCGTTTTTTCACCCGTCCGCGCCTTGCATCTGCTCGCTTGATCAAATTAATCAGAGGTTCCTT
>JBGSOE010000146.1:0-10033 GCA_041739295.1 Thiohalobacterales bacterium
GAATCGATGTCGCCGCTGGTATTGAATTCGACCTGCACCCCGCCGTCGGCGCGTGTCTGAACGATGGCCGTCACGTTGATGGCGCCACGTATGCCGCGGATCGTGCCGCTATCCCGGCTAGCGCTCACGATCTGCACCCCCTCGTCGCTCAGGGCACCAAGGGCGGCCGCCCAGGTATGCTCGAACGTGCTTCGTGGGTAGGGGGCGTACTCGCCCGGTGCCACCGGATAGTATGTGCAGCCCCCCAGTGTCAGGGCCAGGCCACCCGCGACAATCAGGGTGCCGAGCATTCGGTTCATGGGGTTCATGGGCCACTCACCTTCGAAATAAATGGGTTGCCGTTCATCGAACGCTGGAAACAGTCGTTGATGCGGTCCTGCAGCGAATTGATCCAGTAGCGCGCAATGCGCGCCCATTCGACTGGATTCCGGGTCCGTCACCCTGGACCCCGATCCGGGGCCGGAATGACGAAGTTCATACTATTTCCTGGCCGCATCGATAAGCTGACCTCTTAGGCTCCCCTTCAACGCCCAATCCGAGGCTTGAATGTACTTTCCGACGATTTACGTCGCTCGGTCCTTTTGCGGCGTTCACCCTCAGCAGTGGGTGGAAGACTTGCCCACTGCTTATAAGGATGGCGGCGGTCGTCATCCCTGCGATCATCGTAATGAATAAAGCTGCATGTACATTTTCCCATGGTGCAACCGGACAGCGGCAGGCTGGGCGCTTCCTCGGACAGGAAACGGGTATTCCCAAGATCCTGGACTGCCTTGCACGCGGGGCTGCCTGTACGCACTTCGACACAGTGGTAAATCTTGTGTGGTTTCAGCCTGGATACAGGCGCTGCACGCAGCTTTTTCTTCCCGGCTGCGTAGCGCCACCCGAACGCAACAGCCGCCACCAACATGACAAGCACAAGTACCTGCAGCATTTCACCGACTCCCTTTTCGATCCACCATTACTAGTCAATATAGGAGGTGGCGGCTACTTGAAAAGGCAGCACGCTTCCATAACGTGATTTAGTGCCGGAAAGTCTGTCTGGTTCTGTCTGCATCGCCTGACAGATCCGGGGTGGTTTTATCCGTCCTTGCA
This sequence comes from Thiohalobacterales bacterium, assembly GCA_041739295.1. Taxonomy (GTDB): domain Bacteria; phylum Pseudomonadota; class Gammaproteobacteria; order Thiohalobacterales; family Thiohalobacteraceae; genus JAHJQQ01. Next base: position 1,093 of record JBGSOE010000146.1, read on the forward strand.
CGGGCACTTCGGATTCACCACCCGGCAGCCACCTGAACATGTGCGCTCGTGTCAAAAGCGCAAGAGGGTCTAGTGGTCTGCTTTCGAAATAGGGGGACTAAATGAAGCGGATGGATTTTTTCGCAGGGCCAGGCGCGAGGAGGCGACATAGCTGGCTCTATGGCAACGACGAGCAACGCCGCCATGCGGAAAAAGACGCCGTTTCATGTTCCGGTATTTCGAAAGCAGACCACTAGATGCTGTTTGCGCAACGCGACCTGATGGTCGTCCTGCAATAAGGCCAGTGCGGCACTCAAGCCGGACACGCCAGTGCCGATAATGAAAACGTTATGAGTCAATGCGGTTGTCCAGATTTGCCGCCCATTCCAGAAAATCGGCCATTGGTCTGGCCTGAGTGGCATTGCAGGCAAATAGCTTTTAGCCTGTATTCAAGGATGCAATAAATACATATATGCATAACGGAAAAAATGGTTTTACGTTAATTGAACTGCTGGTGACAGTCAGTGTACTGGCGATTTTGCTGGCGGTGGCCATCCCGGGTTTTCAGTCGTTTGTAGTGCGTAACCGGCTCGCTGCGGTCAACAACGATTTAATGACTTCATTGAATTTGGCAAGAAGCGAAGCCATCAAAAGAGCGACCCCGGTTTCTGTTTGCAGGACCAATGACAATGGGGTTACTTGTGCGGGTAACTGGAGCAGCGGCTGGATGGTTTTTGTGAATACCAATGACGACAATGCGAAGGATGCAGATGATGCGGTCGAACCCTTGTTGCGTGTTTTTCCTCCGCTGCCCGCCGGTTACACGCTGAATGCAACGAATAGTTTCACGAATCATGTGACCTACGATCGCTCTGGTGCGGCCAACACCATCGGCACTTTTGTAGTGTGCAACGATAGCGACGAAACCACGGCCCGCGGGGTTACGCTGACCCGGTTACGCCCCCGGTTAGCGGTCGCTGCAGATATTGGAACGTGCGAGGCCCCATGAAAACCCGATCCATACTCAAACGCCAACAAGGCGTGTCCCTGCTGGAGGTTTTGATTTCAGTGGTGGTGCTGTCTATCGGCTTGCTGGGGCTGGCTGGCTTGCAGGCCGTGTCGCTCAGGAACAATGCCAGCGCATATCAGCGAGGTCTGGCAACCATGTTGGCGTATGACGTGATAGACCGTATGCGCGCGGATTTGCCCAACTGTGCTAGTTATGCTGTTGCCTTTGGCGCGGATGGCAATGGCGACGTCGCGGACTGGAAGGATGGCGTCGAGGCGGCGTTGCCGGGCGGCGACGCGCGGGTGGTGATGGCGAATGGCTTGATCACCGTCACCATCCGTTGGGACGATGATCGTAACGCCGGAAATTATGATTTGACTACTCAAACCACGCTTCCAATTGCAACCGTACCCCCAGCTCCGCCTTTCTCAACATGCACATGAAAAATCCTCGCGCTTTCAGCCGGATGCAAGGCCTGTCCCTGATCGAACTGATGATCGCCGTCGTATTGGGCAGCCTGGTCGTGGTTGCAGTCGGCAATGTCTACGTCAGCAGCACCCGATCCTTTCGCACGCAGGAAGGCATGGCGCGCATGCAGGAAGGCGCACGTTTTGCCTTTGAAACCATCGGGTACGATCTGAGACAGACTGGATTTGGCTGCAGGTCGGTGAACCCCGCTGCGCCCGACGCAACCTGGTACAAGAATCTGTTTACGCGGCCGATGGAGGGTTATGAGAACGGAGCGGGCTCGCCCACCGCGGCGCTTGATGTGGACGGCACCGATGCGATCCGGATTTTGCGCGCCGACAAGAACCGCGAAACCACCATAACCGCCCCCGGTACAACCAATGCTGCCCATGGCATGAGCGCCAATGGTCTGGTTGTCATCTCGGATGCCTATGCCGATGCAAGCGTCTATGTGGCGACCGCGGCGGCAGGCACAGGCTACACGCTGGGCGCGGCAACCCCCTGCACGGCGGCAGCGGTTCCGGATGCCGTTGGATTCCATATGCTGCCGCTGGCGGCGCACATTTATTACATCCGCAACAATCCGTCGGGCGAGCCCAGCCTGTATCGCCAGACCCTGCAAGGCGATGGCACACCCACAGCCGAAGAACTTGTGGAGGGCGTGGAAGACATGCAGATCCTTTACGGAGAAGACACTTCCCAAGCCACGGTTGCCACCTGTCCGGACGATGGCTGCTCCGCGGATGCTTATGTCGCAGCGGATGCCGTCGTCAACTGGAACCGTGTCGTCAGTGAGCGGATAACGCTCACCATGCGCACGGCGGACAATCTGTCCACCGACACGAGCGGCGCCGACAGAAGAATCCGCCGCACTTTCACCACCACCATTGCCATGAGGAATCGGCTGCTATGAGTGCCCATTATCCCCGGCCTGTCAGGCAGCAGGGCGTTGCCTTGATTGTGGCGCTGATATTCCTGGCGGTGCTGGCCATACTTGGCGTGGCGATTGCACGAAACAGCAGCATGGAAGAGCGCATGGCGGGCAATACACGCGATCGCGATCTGGCGTTTCAGGCTGCAGAAGCGGCGCTCAAGGATGCCGACGCGGACTTGCCCTGCTTTGTGAATCCCTCCTCCCCCCCTTGCCCCAATCCCAATCCCAATCCTTTCGATGGCAGCACCCCAGGGCTGATTACATACGTGGCCAACGCCAACGATCCCGCCTACTGGAGAGCCTACAACTGGGATGCCGCTTCGCAGGAGGCCACTGCCGCTCTCGCCAATGTGGAAGCCAAGCCGCGTTATGTCATCGAGAAAAAGCCGAACACCATCATTCCACCGGTCCCGCCAAGCGTCACCCCCACCACGGTCCAGCACTTTCGGGTGACGGCACGCGGCGTCGGCGGCTCTGCCGACACTATTGTGATTCTGCAGTCCGAGTACGAAATATAACTGAACCGGGAGCATCTCATGAACCTACATCCCCAATTTAAAAGAGCGGTATCCAGCTTGCTAATCCTCGGTAGCCTGGTCTGGCTGGCTGTGCCCACGCAGGCTGCCATGCTGGATATCGCAGAGCAACCGCTGTTCCTGCTGGGGAGTGTCGACCCCAACATCATGTTGATGGTGGACAGTTCGGGCTCCATGCAAAACATCGTTCCCGATGAGCCTTACGAACCAGCGTTCCCCTATCTGTCAGGGGGTTGCCCCACGACGAACAGCAACCGGGTCGCTGCGGGGACAGCAGTGGAGCTGCGTGTGGTGTCAGGGGCGCCCAGAATCCGCATCAGCGGCACGAATTATCCTTGGGGAACCGGTTCCGGCAAGCGCTGTTTTGAGCCCAGTACCGATTATACGAACGTTAAACTTAACGCTGATTCGCCGGTCGGCACCGGAGTAAGCGGCTATCTCCCTGCACAATACAAAGGAAATTATCTCAACTGGTATTTCAACTCAGCTCGGGATCCATCTGCCTGCCCCAGTTCTTGGACGGGTCCCCGCAACACCTGGACCGGCTCCGGGAAAAAGCCCTGCACCCTGTCACGCATGGAAATCGCCAAATCTGCCTCGAAGAGCCTGATTGATAGCCTGGGGGTGGGTAATCGCGTCGGCTTTGCTACTTACAACGGCGACGCCGGGGGCAGCTTGCGTGAAGTGGTCGGTGATTTGACCGTAGCGAAGCGGAACTCCATCAAAGCCAAGATTGACGCGCTCTCCGCCAGCGGCTCAACACCGTTGGCGGAGACATTGGCAGATATCGGCCGCTATTTCGCTACTGGCTACACGGGTAGTTTGACACTGCATCCAGGCCAAGCGAACCAGTCGACAGCGACGGTGAGTTCCGTTTTCAATGGCCATTCAATACAGAACAGCAGCGGCGTCGCCACGCTGCCGCAGCCTGTCCAGTATTTCTGCCAGAAAAATTTCGCAGTCATGCTGACCGACGGCAGGCCGCAGAGCGATCAATCGATCAGTTCGTATTTGTGCGACTATGATGGGGACAGCGGCGGCAGTTGCAACAATTACGATAAAAAGGCCGGGCAGCAATACGAGTCAAACGGCAGCGATTACCTGGATGATGTCGCCAAAGCGCTGTATGAGATCGACTTACGCCCTGACGCGGCCATGTCTGACCCCGCTGGAAAAGTGAATGACAAGAACAACGTCACCACCTTCATGATCGGTTTCGCAGACGATCAGGCTATCAACGATCCCTTGATGAAAGATACCGCCAAGAATGGCGGCGGTCTTTTTCTGCCGGCGGGCAACTCGCAGGCATTAATTCAGGCATTCGACACGATTGCCGCCACGATCAAGAAAGACAAACCCTCGGCGGCGGCACTCGCGGCAAACTCGACCAGCGTGGAAATCGGCGCCGTGGTGTTTCAGGCGGTGTTCGATAGCACGGACTGGAGCGGCGATCTGGTCGCTTACCCGGTGGGCTCGAACGGGCAGGTGGCGGTGAATTCACCTTACTGGAAGGCCGCAACCAAGCTGACCGACTCCGCTGCCGCTAACGCGCGGAAGGTTTATACCATCAATGATGCGGGTAACGGCGTCGACTTCGTGTGGGAAGAAACGACCACCCCACTTACCACTGCCCAGCAAACCGCGCTCAATACCAATGCAGCATTGGTGAATGACGGCAAGGGTAAGGATCGGCTCGCCTGGATTCGTGGCGTGCATGACAAGGAAGTGCGCAAAGCGGGGGGCGAGTACCGCAACCGCGAACGCACGTTAGTCGATTCAAGCAAACAGGAATGGATATTGGGCGATATCGTCAACTCCGATCCGGTTTTCATGCATGCGAATGACTTTGGCTACAAGGCGCAGGTCTGGACTGGGGCGGCGGATTATGAGAAATATCTGACCGATAAATCCGCTGGCAAGCCAGTGGTATTCGTGGGCGGGAACGATGGCATGCTGCACGCCTTCCGGGCAGACACCGCCGACAGCAACTCAGGCAAAGAATTGTTCGCTTATGTGCCGAATGCGGTTTACCCGAATTTAAGCAAGCTCAGCACGGTGGGCTATACCCATACCTATTTCGTCGATGGCAGTCCCTCGGTCGGGGACGCGTTTTTCGACGGCACCTGGCACACGATGCTGGTAAGCGGACTGGGCGCAGGGGGCAAATCGGTCTTTGCGCTGGATGTGACCGAGTTCGCAACGAAACCCCTCGAGGGGGACCCCCAGGCTACTCCGTCAGCCAGCATGGTGAAATGGGAAATCACCGATGCGGAAATGGGGCTGACCTATAGCAAGCCGCAGATTGCGCGCTTGAACAACGGCGAATGGGCGGCGATTTTTGGCAACGGCTACAACAGCACGTCCGAGCAGGCCTATCTGTATGTAGTCAACATCGATACGGGCGCCATTATCAAGAAGATACCCGCCGGGGCAGCCGGGTCGAACGGTTTGTCCACCCCCGCCTTGTATGACCAGGATGGCGACAAGATCATCGACTATGTTTATGCAGGAGATTTGCAGGGCAATGTGTGGAAGTTCGACCTGTCCGACAAGACCACGACGTCAGCCTGGGGTGTGGCGTATGGCGCACCGTTATTTTCAGCACGAAATTCAGATGGGCAGGTGCAGCCGATCACCGCGCAGCCCATGTTGGGAACGCCACCCACTGTTACGCCCACGCCGGTCGATCCGGGTGTGATGGTGTACTTTGGCACAGGTCAGTATCTTCAGAATGACGATATTACGGATAGTAGCGTGCAGTCGTTTTATGGGATCTGGGATAATGGTTCTGCCGTCAGCGGTACTGACCGCAGCGCTTTGCAGCAGCAAACTATCGAATCCACTGGCGAAAAATACAGGACAACGAGTACAGGCGAGGTGGAATGGGAAACTCAGCGCGGCTGGTACATGGATTTGAGTGAGAAAGGAGAGCGCGTCGTGACCAAAGCGCTGTTGCATTATGGTCGGGTGATTTTCCTGACAATGATTCCGTCTACTGAGAAATGCCAGCCAGGCGGCAGCAGTTGGTTCATGCAGTTGGAAGCATTAAACGGCAGCAGGACCGATGAGTCGACTTTCGATTTCAACAATGACGATAAATTTGATAGCGGCGACTATTACAACGGCAATGTCGCCAGCGGCTACATGACTTCAGTAGGCATCACGAAACCGCCGGCCATCTTTACAGGAACTCCCGGAACTCCCGGAACTCCCGAAAATCCCGGAACAACTGGCAAGGACTATGGGGTGGTGACGGGAACCACGGGTGGCGTCGAGACGATTGGAATTGCGGGTGGCAGTGGTGGTGGTGGCGGTGGCGGTGGCGGCGGTGGCGGTTTCAGGCGTACGTACTGGCTGCAAATCCTGTAAACGAAAGGGGAGGGTATGTTGATCAGAAAATCGTTGGCGGGATTCACGCTTGTTGAATTGATGATCGTGGTGGCCATCATCGGTATCCTTGCGGCAGTCGCATACCCGTCCTATCAACAGTACGTTATGCGCTCGCATCGCGCCGAGGCGCAGGCGCTGATGCTGGAGACGACCCAGTTCATGGAAAGGCACTTCACAACCAGCAATGGCTCCTATGATGGTGCGGCGGTTCTGTCAGCGGTTTCGCCACGGGGCGCGACAGGGAGTGACGTCAAGTACAACCTGGATTTCTCAGTTAATCCTTCCGATACGGCTTATACCCTGCGTGCTACACCCGCTAACGGGCAAACAGATGATGCATGCGGAACGCTGACTTTAGCGCATACCGGGGCGCAAACGGCTGCGGCTGCAGGTTGCTGGTAGCCAATGGCATTCGGGCAGGTTAATCGCTGCCGATCTGGGTGCTTGAAACAAAGCCGCCCAATCAAAAGAAGTCGTAAAGCCGCTTGGAGAACGGGAGCAGGAGTAGCCTGGGAACGCTGGTCCTGTATTCCTTGCATAAGGATGGACATCCAAACAGCGGGAGGATGGGTGTCGAATTCTTTTACACAATCAGATGCACATGGATTACCTTGATCTGTAACATACTGAAATATTACAGTAATTTATATTGGTATTGATCGTGCTTACTGTTAGCTTGAGCCCGTTTCCAGGGCTAATTTCCGAGGAGAATCCAATGAAACGATTTGCACTGACACTCATCCTGTCTCTATCCAGCCTGCCGGCTCTGGCAGGGACACCCACGATCCCTGAGCCCGGTGCGTTGTCCCTGCTGGGCATCGGTGCCGTTGCTGGGCTGGTGGTCTGGGCACGCAACCGCAAGAAGAAGTAACCCGCAACCCGCGAAGGACGGATGGATCTTCTAACGCAACTGACCGAAACCAGTCTTGGCATTTTCATCCTGCTGGCTGGTTTTGGTTTGGTGGCCACTTGGGAGAGCTTCCGCCCCGTTCGATCTGCTAGCGTTTCCACGACCCGGCGCTGGCTGAACAATTACCTTTGGTACATTCTCAACGGATTTTTCCTTCGCTGGGTGCTGCCAGCCTCGGCCATCGGCTGGAGCGTCCTTTCAGCAGAGCGTGGATGGGGGTTGCTCTCTGACTTGGGGCTGCCCACATGGTTCGGACTTGGGCTGGGCCTGCTGGCGCTGGATTTGGCGCTCTATTTCGCTCATGTCCTGCTCCACAAGTCCACGCTATTGTGGCGACTGCATGCCGTGCACCACAGCGATGTGGACTTCGACTGCACGACCGGGTTTCGCTTTCATCCTCTTGAAGGCCTCTTTACCTCGGCGATCATGCTAATGGTCATCGCGAGCGTGGGCATTCCCCCCTTGGCCGTCGCGCTTTATGTAACCTGGCTTGGCTTGCAGAACCTGTATGGTCATGCCAATGCCCAGTTTCCCACCAGGATCGAAAAGGTGCTGCGGTGGTTGGTGGTCACACCGGATATGCATCGGGTGCACCATTCAACTCGCATTGAGGAAAGCAATCATAATTTCGGGATTATTCTCCCCTGGTGGGACAGATTATTCCGTACTTATCAGGCTGATCCCCTGCTTGGTCACGAAGGGATGCAAATCGGCTTGGATTGGCGCCGGCAAGAGGGTGGTTTGCCCGAGCTATTGCTATTGCCATTCAAAGCCGAGTTTCCGCCGGTGAGGTTCGAAAACGACTGATGGCGGAGAACTTGCACCGTCGATCGTCGTGATGCGAAGGATCACCTTAGACTGCTCTCAAATGAACGCCTGCGCACTGGATTCTGAGCCTCTTCTATACGCCACCAACCTGGGTGGCGTATACAAAAAATGGATTGTGATGAATCCAGTCTGGCAAGACTGGAGATCAGATTGCGAGATATAGAACATGCCCAACTGCGAATCCCGGTCAGTTGAATATCAAGATACTTGCTCGCTTCGTGATCTATAGGCCTTTCGGCATTGGGAATCCAACACTTTCTGCGACCCCGGTCAGGTTTTGTACGGTGCATACCCCTAGTGTCTTCAGATGAAGAATGACACTCTCAACTAGAACCTCTGGGGCCGATGCGCCTGCAGTGACGCCGACCATGGGTTTTCCGAGTATCCACTGAGGGTTGATCTCGGATGCATCATCCACTCTGTATGAAGGTATCCCAAGATTTTCAGCGACTTCCCGTAAACGGTTGGAGTTCGAACTGGTCGGGGATCCGACGACAATCACCACATCGCATTGTGGGGCCAGGACCTTTACCGCATCCTGGCGGTTTTGCGTGGCGTAGCAGATATCGTCCTTTTTCGGTCCGGTGATGTTGGGGAATCGTGCGCGCAGTGCCTCGACCACGCGTGCAGCGTCGTCGACCGACAGGGTGGTCTGGGTGACGTAGGCGAGCTTGTCCGGGTCGGTCACCTGCAGGCTGGCGACATCTGCAGGCGTCTCGACCAGGTACATGCCACCCTTGGCCTGCCCCAGCGTGCCTTCGACTTCAGGATGGCCCTTGTGGCCGATCATGACGATCTCGAATCCCCTGTCACGCATCTTGCTGACTTCGACATGCACCTTGGTGACGAGCGGGCATGTGGCGTCGAACACGTTCAATCCACGCGCC
>JBGSOE010000147.1:0-6698 GCA_041739295.1 Thiohalobacterales bacterium
CCACCCGCCTTTATCAAGCGTAAGAAGGATGCCAAGGCTGGCGTCGAGGCGTATCAGCGCATTAATCAGCAGGCCATGCAAGTACTGGCCAGAGACGGCATTCTGGTAAGTGCATCCTGTTCCTATCATCTGGAGGCAAGCGCGCTGCAGCAATTGGTGCTGGCTGCGTCGCGGCATGTCGACCGCAGTATGCAGATTCTGGAACGCGGCCGGCAGGGCCCGGATCATCCGATGAATCCGGCGATTCCTGAAACGGAATATCTGAAGGCGCTGTATTGCCGCGTGCTTCCGGCCTGATGGCGGCGGAAGATGATTTTCACCACAAAGGACGCGAAGGCCCGCAAAAAAACTAAGGATCCTCTGATTAATTTGATCAAGCGAGCAGATGCAAGGCGCGGACGGGCGACCCGAAGCGAAGCGGAGAGAACGGCGCTAGCCGGCCCGAAGGGCGAGGTGCGTAGCACCGAGTAACAAACGGAGTTTACACGGCGTAAATGAGTATTTTGAGTCCGGCTGCAACGCGGCAGATGCCGCTTCAGCGAATTAATCAGAGGTTCCTTAACGAATGTTAATGGCAGAGTCACCTCCCCCATCAGGGGAGAAAGAACTCATGGTTTTGCATGGATTGAGATTTTCCTTTGTGCGCCTTCGCGTCCTTAGTGGTTGAAGTGATTTTATTTTGTTACTAGCAGGCTTGCTCACAAATATGCTGACTTATCCCGACATTGATCCCGCTGCGTTACGGTTAGGTGATTTTGCGGTGCATTGGTACGGACTGATGTATCTGATCGGCTTTGCCGGTGCCTGGTGGCTGGGCATGCTGCGCGCGCGCCGCGCCGATACGGGCTGGCGCGCGGAGGAGATCAGCGATCTGGTTTTCTATGCCGCACTGGGTGCAATCCTTGGTGGGCGTATTGGTTACAGTCTTTTCTACAACTTCAATTATTTCCTCGAAGAGCCTCTGCGTCTGTTCTACATCTGGCAGGGCGGCATGTCTTTTCATGGTGGCATGCTCGGTGTTTTTTTCGCCATGTGGTTGTACGGGCGCAAAACTGGGCGGAGTTTTTTTCAGGTTACGGATTTCATCGCGCCACTGGTGCCGATCGGCTTGGGTGCCGGGCGCATCGGCAACTTTATTAACGGCGAGCTCTGGGGGCGTGTCTCCGATGTCTCCTGGGCTATGCAGTTGCCGTGTGCGCGTTTTCCCGAATACTGCGCCGGTGCAATCACGGGTTATAGTGCCCCGCGCCATCCCTCCATGCTCTATGAGGCGCTGCTGGAAGGCGCTGTGCTGTTCCTGATTCTGTGGTTTTTCTCACGCAAACCGCGGCCGACCATGGCGGTGTCCGGGCTGTTCATGCTGTGCTACGGCAGTTTCCGCTTCGGTGTGGAATTTGTGCGCATGCCGGATGCCCAGCTGGGCTATCTGGCGCTGGATTGGGTTACCATGGGACAGGTGTTGTCGGCGCCGATGATTCTGTTCGGCCTGCTGTTGTTATTGCTGAGTCGACGAGCAAGCTGAATATCGAGCAATATCATTTCAGCCACGGAATCCACGCAACAATACTGAGACGACATCACAATGCTTTTCATATTCTTCCGTGGTTTCCGTGGCAAGAGTTATGTCAAACCCGTACTTATAAGATGACGCCATGAAGCAATATCTCGATCTCATGCGCCATGTGCGCGAGCAAGGTACCCGTAAGGAAGACCGCACCGGCACTGGCACCTTGAGTGTGTTCGGTCATCAAATGCGCTTCGATCTGGCCCAAGGCTTTCCGGTCGTTACCACCAAGAAACTGCACTTGCGCTCAATCATCCACGAGCTGCTGTGGTTTTTGCAGGGCGACACCAACATCAAATACCTGCATGACAATAAGGTCAGTATCTGGGATGAATGGGCCGATGAGAACGGCGACCTGGGGCCAGTTTACGGTTATCAATGGCGCTCCTGGCCGACTCCGGATGGGCGGCATATAGACCAGATTGCGCAGGTGCTCGATCAACTGCGTAACAACCCGGACTCACGTCGCATTATCGTGAGCGCCTGGAATGTTGCCGAGATCGACAAGATGGCGTTGCCGCCCTGTCATGCCTTTTTCCAGTTTTACGTTGCCGACGGTAAATTATCCTGCCAGCTTTATCAGCGCAGCGCGGATATTTTCCTGGGCGTGCCATTCAATATCGCCTCTTATGCGCTGTTGACGATGATGGTCGCTCAGGTGGTGGGTTTGAAGCCAGGCGATTTCGTGCATACGCTGGGTGATGCACATTTGTATCTCAATCATCTTGAACAAACCGATCTGCAATTATCACGCACACCCCATGTCTTGCCGACGCTACACATCAATCCCGATGTGAAGGATCTGTTCGATTTCAAGTTCGAAGATTTCGAGCTGATTGGCTATCAGCATCATGAGCATATCAAGGCACCGGTGGCGGTGTGAAGGCAGGGACAAGATTCTAGGAGCTAGGTCCGAGGAGAAAAGTCACATGCATTACCTCGACACTAGAACCTAGAACCCAGGTACTAAAACCTATGATATCTATCATCGTCGCCATGGATCGCAATCGCCTGATCGGGAGCAACAACGGTTTGCCCTGGCGACTGCCGGCCGATCTCAAACACTTCAAGGCGATTACTTTAGGGAAACCAGTGATCATGGGTCGCAAGACCTACGAGTCTATCGGCCGGCCCTTGCCGGAACGGCAGAATATTGTTGTCAGTCGCACGGCGGGATTTTCCGCGCCGGGCTGTACAGCAGTGACCTCTGCGGATGCGGCACTGGACGCAGCGGGGGATGTGCCGGAGATAATGGTTATCGGTGGCGCACAACTATATACGCAGTTATTGCCGCAAGTGCAGCGCATCTATCTTACGCAGATTGATGCAGCCTTTGACGGTGATGCCTGGTTTCCCGATCTGGATGCGGCGCTATGGCATGAGACCGCCCGGGAAGACCATGCACCAGACGAACGCAATCCCTACGCTTACAGCTTTGTGGTTTTAGAGCATAAGCGATCCCGTTGCTAGCCTGGCTCCCTTGATCTTGTTCAAACCCGCTGCCATGCTTGGCTTATGTCTGAATACCTGTCCCGTCAGTTAATCCACAATCCTACGCGCCGTCGCGTTCTCAAAAGCACGCTAGCCTTGTTGGCAGCAGCCGGGTTGTCACCGCTACGGGCGGACACAGCAACATTGCGTATCAATATACCCGGCCCGCTGTTGATGCCGTTCTTCCCCGTCGAATTGATACCAAAGCTTGCGATCGACCGTAAGGTCGGCGTGAATCTGGGCATACGCTATCACCCGACCGGTGTGTTGGCCCTGGAGGATATGCTGGCTGGCAATGCCGACTTCGCGGGTGTGGGTTTCCCTGTGTTACCGAAATTTCTAGCAAAGGGCCACCCGGTGGTGGCTATTGGGCGGCTGAGCAGTGGGGCACCACCCTATGCCATCATCGTCCGCGCGGATCTCGCCGACAAAATCCGCAGCATTGATGACCTGCGTGGACGTACCCTCGGTGCCCCGGTGGGCAGCGTCACAACCAAGACCTATCTGCAATTAGTTGCAGAGTTATGGGTGTCAGCCTACGGCGTGTCGCCGCAGGAGATACGTTGGGCACCTATTACCCAAACCTATGACGGAGTCTATGGCGCCATGGCCGGCGAAACGGTTGATGCGGTGTTCTGCGAAGAACCTTACTCTTCAAGTCTGGTCCGCGAGGGCTTGGGTGTAACGCTTGCAAGTCTCAACGACCCACGCAATCCAGTCGGAATCGTGGGTAAGGATCATTTGCGTGCTGTCATCGTTACTACGCCGGAACGCATCGCCGCCAATCCCGATCGGGTGATGAACATGGCGAAAATGTTGCAACAGTCGCTGCACTGGGTGAGCAAGGCAACGCCGCAGCAGATTGTCGATCAACTCCAGATCAGTGATGCCAATCAGCAGGGCGACATCATCGACGCCCTAGAGCGTCTCCCGGCGCAGTACAGCGCGAATGGCGGATTTTCGGAATCCGAGATCGAGGCGACGCGGGAGTTCATGCAGGCGGTTGGATTGAACATGCCCGGTGGTGCGGATATCCGTACTCTGATAGATGATCGCTGGGTGCGACCCGGTTAGGGTTTATGAGCAAACTCCCTGTCTGGAATACCCTGAGTAAACGCTTGCAGATGCTGCGTGGGCAGGCGATTGGACATATTTTGTCAGTCATGTTGATTGTGACGGTCGGAACCCTTGCAATAGGTGTGTATGGCTACAGTGCCTTCCGTGAACGTGAGGTAACTCAAAAATACCATTCGCTAAGCGATTATTATGGCGCCCAGATCGACCGCACGGAATTTATCTGGAGCAATCTTGCGCAGCAATTACGTGCGCGCCTGGAATTCTCGCGCATTCTTGAGCAGCAGGATGAGCAGCGCTGGCCGAAATTCACCGCTTACCTCAATGCTCAGCAGGTCTTCCTGGAATTCTCTACCTTGCTGGTACTGAATGAAAAGCAAGAAGTGCTGTACCGCTATGGCGCCATTGCACACACACTCGAACCGAGCGACATGAGTGACCATGAATGGCATTTCGCGGCGGCGCTCGGCGAGTTGTATCGGGTGTATCGTGCGCCTGTCTGGTTGGGTAGTCAGGGCTACGGCACGCTGGTGCTGTTGAAACCTTTGGACAATGCGGCACTCAGACATCTGATCATTCCCGAGAGTATGCTGGCGGTGCAATGGCAAGATCAGGTGGTTGCAGTGTCACGCGACGACTATCCTCGCCAACTGGCATCCGATGCCCGGCAAATGGTGTTTATGGGCAAACAACGGCTGGTGCAAGCACAAGTGGCCTGGCCTGGCAAAGCCGCGCAGCATCCTACTTTGCTGGCGTACCGTGAACTGCACGACATCCTGCCATTCAGAGAGTTTCTGTACTGGCTAATCGGCGCTGTAGGCTTGATTACACTGTTGTTGTGGCTGGCGCTCGGGCGCTGGTTGAGCCGTACCGTGAGCAGATTGGAATCTGCCGATCATGCTCTGGACATCTACGTCGACTCAGCGCCGCATGGGGACGTTGAGAAAGCGCTGCAAGCTGCACGCGCATCGCGTGACGAAATCAGCAATCTGGCGGACGCTATCAGTGCCTTGATGCGGACAGTTGATTCACGCGAACGCGAGCAGGCGGTGTATTTGGAAACGCTTTCGTTGCTGGAAGAAGCCGTACTGGAGCTGAACTGCGATGGGGTTATTCTGCGCGCCAGTCCAGGTTGGCAAAAGCTAGCGCGTTGCGAGAACGCCGTGGGACGCAATCTGATCGAATTCATCCACCCTGATGATGCCGGAGTACTTACGACGCAGTGCGTGGCGTTGCGTGCCAGTGAGAAGCCGAATTTGATGTTCAGGTTGAGACTGGCCGAAACGGATGACACCTTTCAACCCTGGATCGAGTGCCGGTTTCTGGGATTCCGCGATGAAGCTGGCGAAGTGGTGGGTATCCGTGGCGTTATGCGTGATATCACTCAGACCTATCTGCACGAAAAACAAGTCAGCCATATGGCGTTGCACGACGCGCTGACCGGACTACCCAATCGAATCCTGTTGGAGGACCGGTTTAAGAATGCCCTGAACATGGCCGCGCGTTCCGGCGAGAAGGTCTGCATCTTTTTCATAGACATCGATCATTTCAAGAATGTGAACGACACGCTCGGCCACAAGGCGGGTGATCGACTATTGGTGGCCTTTGCCGACCGTTTGCGCACTGAGTTGCGTTCAGCGGATACCCTGGCGCGCTGGGGTGGCGACGAATTCGTGCTGCTGTTACCGGGCATGCATGACAATCAGGCTATTCGTGAAGTAGCGAACAAAATCGGTATTGTGATCCAGCAGCCCATCTCGCTCGATGGTGCCGAGTTGCGCATCACCTTCAGCCTGGGTGTGGCCATTTATCCGGATGACGCAGAAAGTTGTGAAGTGTTGTTCTCGCAGGCAGATCGCGCCATGTTCTACGCCAAGGCGCAGGGGCGTAATCAGGTCAGTTTTTTCGGCGACATGACTACCCAGGGCATCGGTAAGAAAGAGCTCTACATCCAGAGTCGCTTAGCCCATGCAATTCAGTCCGAATCTATCCAGGCCTGGTTCCAGCCCATTATCGATGCGCATAGTGGCGCCTGTGTCGCGGTTGAGGTGCTGGCACGTTGGTATGACGACGAGTTGGGCTGGATTTCACCGGCAACCTTTATTCCGATGGCGGAAAATATCGGCATGATCAGCGAGCTGGGTCAGCAGGTGTGGCGGGCGAGTGTCGCCATGCAGGCGCATTGTCATCGTCTCGGCAGGAAGCTGCTTTTCTCGGTGAACGTTTCGAAGCGCCAGTTGTTTATTCCTTCCTTTACCGAACAGGCATTGGCTGAACTGCGTGGTCAGGGTATCGCGCCAGCGGATATTGTATGGGAGGTGACGGAAAGTGTCGCAATGAACGATGTGGAACATGCCACCGAGCGACTGCTGGAATTGGAATCGGCCGGGTTCAAGATTGCCATTGATGACTTTGGTACAGGCTATTCATCGCTCTCGCAATTGCATGAGATACACGCCGATGAGCTGAAGATCGATATTTCCTTCGTGCGCCGAATTCACGAACCCAGTGGTCTGAGTCTGGTTCAAGCGATTATCAGTATCGCCCAGGCACTTGGTCTAAAGACAGT
>JBGSOE010000213.1:0-31919 GCA_041739295.1 Thiohalobacterales bacterium
GCCGGCCCGAAGGGCGAGGTGCGCAGCACCGAGTAAAAAACGGAGTTTACACGGCGTAAATGAGTATTTTGAGCCCGGCTGCAACGCGGCAGATGCCGCTTCAGCGAATTAATCAGAGGTTCCTTAAACATATACCGAGAACCAGAGAGATGGCCACGGAATCCACGGAAGAACACGGGAAAAGTCTTATTCCTAGCGTTATTTCCGTGTTTTTCCGTGGATTTCGTGGCTAACTGTAAAGCCGTCAGATCACCTGAGTGACTGACTAAGTGCCCTTTGTCCCTGTCCCTTGTTCTACAGCCGCGCCAGCTTCCGCCCCAGCAGATATTGCGCGGTGATGTCGATGATCTCGCCGTGGCCGACGATGGCATTCAGCTGCTCATGCAGCTTGCCGGCACGATGCCGGGACTGGCTGCGTATGGTTTCGATGGCGGCATCCAGGTCGGTTTTGTTGATCTCCAGGGTGTAGGTCGCCGAAATCTTGAGGATACGAAAATCATCCGTCGCCACTGCCTGCGCAATAAACACCTCGCGCTGCGAGTCATCAGCGAACTCGAATTCGGTCACAATGCGCAGCACGGGACGACCCTGGGCATCCCGCACTTTGAAGGCGTAGACCTCGATTTCGATCGGTGAAGGCCGGACATTCTGGTGCGCGGCCTCGCGCGACATCTGTCCCATTTGCTGATACAGGGCCAGGACTAGCCGTGGTTCAGACAACCAGGCAAAGTCATATTGCTTATCGGCATCGCGGAAAAACTCCGCCAGGGCACAGGTTCCTTCCGGAATAGCCAAGGCCTGCAGTCGCCCTCCCCCCTGCTCCTGACGCGCGATAAAAAACGGCAGAAGCCCTGCGTTCTCAGCCGCCGTGCCTTCGTATACACGTGACAGCGTGGCGCCGCGGGTATCGTTGACATCAACCGCCAATTTTTGCCGATTCTTGGTAATCAGCTCGACAAAAAAGTCATCAATCTCATGCTCATATTTATCGCGTAGGCGCTCCAGCATAATAGTCGTGACGCCATCATTCCGGAGAACGTTAACCACGCGATACGGCACCCTGGATAGATCCAGGCTGGGCCGCTTGGCCTGTAAACTGATCAGCGCGACCTTGATGTTATCGCCAGCAGAAATCTCCAACGCCTGATCGATACGAATCGCCAAGCCGCGCTTGGAGATATCTCGGGTACGGCCTTTACTGGTGCCGCCGAGGGTGATGACTTCCACCGAGGTCTCTGCCAGATAGCGGTCTTCACAGCGGCGTTCAACATAGCCGAATCGAATCAACTCGGGCGCTGGCAATACCGCTAAGCGCTCGGTTTCCGTGTACAACGGTAGCTGCTTGCGTGAACCGCCGACCCAGCATTGCAGTCCCTGAACATCAATCTGTCCGCGTTCCAGGGAGACAACACTACTGAAAGCGGACTTTATCTGAGCGGTAATGTCGATGACGGTTCCAGTAAAGACCAGTTCAGCAATCCGTTCACGTAGCGCAATCACTTCCTCGGCGGCTTTGTCGAACAAACGGCCGGTGAGCATATCGAACTTGCTGGGACTAATGGGCTGCAACGGCATATTCGACGCAACCACTTTAGCGATGCAATACTCTTCATGCGCCAATGTGAATCGCAGCATAGCCTGCAATTCCAGGTCACTTACCAGCTCGAAATCGGCGACTGAATGAAGTCGGTATTCGTTACCGATTTTTTCCCGGTACAGCAGCAACAGAAATTCACCCTGCTCGCGCAATTTTTCCAATCGAGCCGGCAGACACAGGGCAGAGAAGTCGAAGTTATCAACGTCGTTACGGAAAAAATGCGCGAAGGGCTGGTTTCCGTCGGTCACGGCGACCGCTTGGGTACTCAGCTGCTGATCCTCGTCCTGACTGACAAAGAATGAAAGCTGCATCGCACTTTCGGAATAGATGCGTTCATACAGCCAGGAATAAACTGACAGGTAATCATCTTCAACATCGAGTTTATATTTGCGCTTATAACGATCGATCAAGTCACCAATAAACGTTTCAAAGCCGGCCGGCGCACTTTCCGGTATCAACCGCACACGTAGCTGATGCTCGGCATCATTCTGCTCGCTGGATACAACCACATAACGCAGATTCATTAGATCCAGCTTCGTCTCCTGCTCCTGCAGGGAGGGCAAAGCAATGTCTATTTCTGCGCCGGGCGTGAACCGGTAAATACCCTTGAGGGTAATCTGTAGGCCACTGATGGAAATATCCCGTGTAGTACCTTTGCCCGGCTGTCCGCCTGCCTGGAGCTGCACTGCTGTCACATACTGCAAACGGTCTTCTGCGCGACGTTTGAAATAGCCGAGCGGTATCAGTTCGGGTTGATACAAATCCACGACCTTCTCCGCAGCGGGCTCGATGGAATCGCGCGTAGCACTGGAAGACTTGGCCGCCGCGGCACGTTTCTCCTGCAGTGATTTTTGTTGCGCGTTCAACTCGCGTGCCGTCTGTTCCTCACGGATTGCCCGATTAGTATGACTGCCTTTGACGATGGCCTCATAGGTACCGATGGTGAAGGCGCCGTTATAGGCCTTCAGCCCTTGCTGATAGAGCGCGTAGGAAGTGTCATCCAGATAGAAGGTGCGATTGTTCAGTACATAGCGCTGACACTCGCCGGGCACCTTGCCGCGCATATCGATGTTCTCAAAACAGACTCGCCGGACGCGTTGCGCATCCATCTTTTTCAGGAACTGCGAAGTCTCCGATCCTTCGGTTACCTTTTCGACAATCAGCTCTTTGTGGCTCGCGCCGGCATGGGCGCTGCGGTAATGCTTGACGGTGATCTCTGCCAT
Source organism: Thiohalobacterales bacterium (assembly GCA_041739295.1). Taxonomy (GTDB): domain Bacteria; phylum Pseudomonadota; class Gammaproteobacteria; order Thiohalobacterales; family Thiohalobacteraceae; genus JAHJQQ01. The sequence continues at coordinate 2,821 of JBGSOE010000213.1, forward strand.
TGAGCCGTGCCTCCTACACGCTGCTCAGCCGCCCGAAAATCACTAGGGATGCTCAAATTAATTCACTGAAGTGGCATTTTCCGGGTGACAGCTGCGCACTTGACCAAATTAATCAGAAAACCCTAACTCATTGAATGGGAAATCAATACGGCTGATTTATCTGTAAAACCAAAGCGCTCAGAAACCGCCCAAAGCGCCCGCCAGTCTTCAGATATCGGCCAGATCCCCGCGTTTCTCCAACCAGGCGCGTCGATCGACCACGCGCTTCTTGGCCAGCAGCATATCCATGATCTGATGAGTGTCGTCACCGGCGTCCAGGGTGAGCTGCACCAGGCGGCGGGTATCGGGGTTGATAGTCGTCTCGCGCAGCTGCAGGGGATTCATCTCACCCAGGCCTTTGAAGCGTTGCACGCCGATTTTGCCTTTGATTTTTTCTGCGGCGATGCGATCCAGAACGCCCTGTCGTTCAGCATCATCGAGGGCGTAGAACACCTGCTTGCCGACATCGATGCGATACAATGGCGGCATGGCGACATAGACATGACCGGCATCCACCAGCGGCTGGAAATGACGCAGGAACAACGCGCACAGCAAGGTGGCAATATGCGCGCCATCGGAATCGGCGTCGGCAAGGATGCATACCTTGCCGTAGCGCAACCCCTTGAGGTCATCCGACCCGGGATCGACGCCAATGGCGACGGAAATGTCATGTACCTCTTGTGAGGCCAACACCTCGGTGGAATCCACCTCCCAGGTATTCAGGATCTTACCGCGCAGCGGCATGATGGCCTGAAATTCGCGGTCGCGTGCCTGCTTGGCGGAGCCGCCCGCGGAATCGCCCTCGACCAGGAATAATTCACTGCGGGTGTTATCACCCGTGGTGCAATCGGCGAGCTTGCCGGGTAGCGCCGGACCCGAGGTCACTTTCTTGCGTACGACCTTTTTGCCCGCACGCAACCGGGTCTGCGCATTGTTGATAGCGAGTTGGGCGATGCGTTCACCCATTTCGGTATGCTGATTCAGCCACAGGCTAAAGGCATCTTTAACCACGCCAGATACGAACGCCGCGCATTCACGTGAGGACAGACGTTCCTTGGTCTGGCCGGAAAACTGTGGGTCCTGGAGTTTCACCGACAAAATGTAGCTACAGCGATCCCAGACATCTTCCGGAGTGATGCGCACACCGCGCGGCAGTAGATTGCGAAATTCACAGAACTCACGAATGGCCTCGGTGAGGCCGGCGCGCAGACCGTTCACATGCGTACCGCCCTGCGCGGTCGGGATCAGATTCACGTAACCTTCACCGACCAGTTCGCCGCCTTCCGGCAACCAGGCGATGGCCCACTCCGCGGCCTCGCGATTGCCGGCGAGGTTACCCACGAAGGGCTCCTCCGGCAGGCGCTCAGCACCACCCAAGGCGTCGACCAGATAATCACGCAGACCATCTTCGTAATACCACTCTTCACGCTCGCCACTGGCTTCATCGTGAAACAGCACACGCAAGCCAGGGCAGAGCACGGCCTTGGCGCGTAGCACATGCTTGAGACGTGGAATGGAGAATTTGGGCGAATCGAAATATTTCGGATCCGGCCAGAAGCGGACCGTGGTGCCGGTGTTCTGCTTACCGACCGTGCCGATCTCTTTCAGATCGGAGGCCTTATCGCCACCCGCAAAGGCGATATTGTATTCCTTGCCACCACGCCGTACCCAGACCTCCAACTGCTTTGACAAGGCATTGACCACGGACACGCCAACGCCATGCAGACCGCCCGAGAATTCATAATTCTTATTGGAAAACTTGCCGCCGGCGTGCAGCCGGGTGAGGATCACTTCAACGCCGGGCACACCCTCTTCCGGATGCATATCCACCGGCATGCCACGACCATCGTCGCGCACATCCAGCGAGCCGTCCTTGTAAACAGTCAGCTCAATGCGTTTGGCATGACCCGCAATGGCCTCGTCGACGCTATTGTCGATGACTTCCTGGGCGAGATGATTCGGTCGCGTGGTGTCGGTATACATACCCGGACGTTTGCGCACCGGGTCAAGTCCACTCAGGACTTCAATGGAAGAGGCGTCGTAGGTAGAACTCATAATTTATTCACAGTTGTTTATGTGTGGCATCGAGGGCGATGCGAAGCTGATGCTTAGTTGTTGCTGGACACACCGTAACGCATACGGTCAAGCGCCTTGCGAGGCTCCAATGGGCCGTATATCGAATTACACAGGTAGTAACGGTAGAGGCTCATACGGTACCGCTCAACGCCAAGATCGCGTATCGGCTGCCAGGGCGTATCACCCAACGCTTGCCACTCTCCGGTGTTGGAACCGTAGGCATAACTGCGCCATTCTTTCTTTGAACAGCGGATACCTTCATAGAACAGGTTGTCAGAACCGCTCGGCGAACGCAGCAACATCACATAACGTGTCACTCTATCCTCGCCAAGAGTCAGTGATGTTGCGTCGATAAACATCTCCATATCGGAGCCGGCCAGCTGTAAAGGCACTTCGACATAATGCTGGCCGTCGGGATAGGCTGGCAGAACGACGTCCAGTTCCTTCCACGCCGGACCCTCGACGAAATTGAATTCCGGGCCTTCATCATCCGCAACGGCGACCGGCGCTGGGCACGTCCACAGGCTGAACAGCATCAAACTGATCCGGAACAACGAGTTCCGTGTAGTAGGACTACGAATGGCGGCGGCCTCCAGGGCGAATCCAACCAGCATTCTAAAAGGGTTTGCCGGGGCGGACAATGTAACAGACAGGCGCGCTCTGGAAACTACTCATTCCTGGGAAATCTGCGAGTGACATCGCCACGGTGGATGGAATATCAGAAAGGAACCTCAGATTAATTCACTGGGGTGGCATCTATTACGTTTCAAACAAGGTCGCCAGCCAGCGAGGCGCGAGTCGTCTCTGGCAACGCAGCAACCTCCTCCCGATATTCCGGGTGGTCGATACCCATGGCGATCGCCGCGCCCTGTTTGGCGGCTGCGACCATCGCCGGCGACAGCTCAAAGCGCATAAAGTGTACAGCGGAGGTTTTATCCGCGGTCGAGCGTTCCATGTCTTCGTCGGCAATGCCGTAGACCGGCACGGCGGTGCCAACGCGTACCCACACCTTGTCTTCGATGCCGACCAGCCGCGCCAACGCGGAGCGGCGCTCTGCCTCGTCCGGCACTTCGATCATGAAGGTTGCCTTCCAGTTGCTACCGTCCGGAATCAGTGGATTATAGGCATCCAGCTCTTCCTGAATACCCGCCGCCTCAAAGATGCGTTCCACCCGCAGCATTTCCTGGATCTGGTACTGCATGGTCAATCGGTCCTCGAAATACAGCGTCGCCAATGGGCCTATCGCCACCTGTCGAGCCTGCTTATGCGCAAGCACCTTGGCACGAAAGGACTGCCGCACCTCTGCGTATTTTTCCAGGCCAAACAGATCCGCTTTTGAAAGATGTGCCGCACTCATGATGGACTCCGTAGTCAATATCAGTCGCTGTGCTTGTGTTCGAGGTCGACAATCGGTTTGTCGGTAAATAAATAATCACGCAGTTCTTTATCAAACTTGGGATCGCGGCGGCGAATCCATTCCAGCACCATGGCCGCGTGTTCTTTTTCTTCATCACGGTTGTGCGCCAAGATCGCCTTGAGGTCGGGATCGGCACAGGCATCAACGCGCTGTTGATACCAATCAATTGCCTCCAGTTCCTCCATCAAAGAAACAATGGCGCGATGCATGTCGCGGGTTTTGTCCGTCAGTTCGCTAATAGGCTCGTGATAACCTTCGTTGGACATGCTGTGATCTCCTGTTTAATTGTTGCAGCTATAGGAGCGGCCTTGACTGAGTCTAACATCCTCTCTATATCCCGTACGCGTGGCGCAACAGAGTGAAGGGATGCTCAGGCACGCGTCCATTCCTGATACCATTCTCGATCTGATGTCCGGCCATCGGGCAGTCGCTACTGTAGTGATCGGCATTCGCCTGAGTCACCCGATTGACCACCGGTTTGCAGATCTTCATCGACACCTCGTGGAACTCGCTCTTGACCGCATAGGTGCCGTCATGGCCCGAACAGCGCTCAATAGTCTCAACCTGGGTTTCCGGCACCAGCTGCAGCATATCGCGCGTTTTAAGGCCGATATTCTGCACGCGCAGATGGCAAGGCACATGGTAGGCAACCGTACCGAGCGACTGTTTGAAATCGGTTTTCAATTTACCGTGCTTGTGGCGCAGCATCAGATATTCAAACGGGTCGTAGATGTTGTCGCGAACTTTGGCGACATCGGCGTCGTTCGGAAACATCAGGGGCAGTTCCTGTTTGAACATCAGCACACAGGATGGCACTGGCGCGACGATATCCCAACCAGCATCAATCAATGCCAGCAGCTGAGGGATATTCGCATTCTTAGCCGCAGCCACTGCATCCAGATCACCGAGCTCCAGTTTAGGCATGCCACAGCAGCGTTCTTTTTCCACCAGTTGCATCGGGATACCGTTGTGTTCGAAGACGGCCATGAGATCAGCGCCAATCTGTGGCTCATTGTAATTTCCGTAGCACGTAGTGAACAGCGCGACCTGGCCGCGCGTAGGGCCAGCAGCTTCGGGGGCCACAGATTTCGGCCAGTGATTAGCCATACGCTTGCGCAGGGTGTCGCTGTGATATTCAGGCAGAATTGCTTCCGGATGCACACCGAGCGTCTTGTCCAGCAGTTTGCGCATTGGTTTAAATTTGTTGGCAGCGTTCACTACCTGCGCCACCACCGGGATCCCAGCCAACGAGCCGACCATATCGGTGGAAGTGAGTAACTTATCGCGTCCACGCACATCACCGTTGCGGAATTTCACGGCCTTGGCACGCAGCATGAGATGCGGGAAATCCAGATTCCATTCGTGCGGTGGCACGTAGGGACATTTGGTCATGAAACACATGTCGCAGAGATAACAGTGGTCGACCACTTCCCAATAGACCTGCCTGGGCACGCTATCGAGTTCCATCGATTCGGATTCATCGATGGCATCGAACAAGGTCGGAAACGAGTTACACAGATTGAAGCAGCGCCGGCAGCCGTGACAGATATCGAAAACCCGCTCTAATTCTTTGAATAGGTCCGGTTCGTCGTAGAAGCTGGGGTTTTGCCAATCTAGCGCGTGGCGCGTGGGGGCTTCGAGGTTACCTTCGCGGGTACCTTCTTTCTCGGTAGACATGGTGACTCCAAGACGAGGTTAGAGGTACTAGGCTATAGGGCCTGGTACCAGGGCAAAGGAATAAAAACTTCCTGAGCCCTAGTACCTCGCGCACCTTGAACCTGTCGTTAGGTTACTTATCCAGCTGATCCAGCGCCTTCTGAAAACGGTTAGCGTGGGAACGCTCAGCCTTCGCCAGGGTTTCAAACCAGTCCGCGATTTCGTCAAAGCCTTCGTCGCGCGCACCCTTGGCCATACCCGGGTACATATCAGTGTACTCGTGGGTCTCGCCGGCGATGGCGGCCTTGAGGTTGGATGAAGTCGGGCCGATCGGCAGACCGGTCGCCGGATCACCTACTGCTTCCAGATATTCCAGATGGCCGTGGGCATGGCCAGTTTCACCTTCAGCGGTGGAACGGAACACGGAGGCAACGTCGTTGTAGCCTTCCACATCAGCCTTGGCTGCGAAATACAAATAGCGGCGATTTGCCTGGGATTCGCCTGCAAACGCGGCCTTCAGATTGTCTTCTGTCTTACTGCCTTTCAGATTTGCCATTGTGTCGTCCTCCATTAAAAACTACGTGCGGATCAGACCGCGTCACACTCGTTGATTTAGACTTTGTCTAAATTGCGTACAGACTCTAAACAACCCGCTACACAGTGTCAACACTCACCCCGCGCATACTACCAACTACTTGTCTAAACTCTAGTTCTGCACCCATGTGTACTCAACTAATTTAGGCCAACCCTTTGACATAGCTCGCATCCAGATGCAATTTCGGTGGTGCGTTGACCCTTTATCCTGTGCAGAGTACCGTTAGCGCGTCCTTCACAACCCAACGACTGAATGGAACCCCAGCCTTGGCCAAAAAACGCACAGAACCTGTCGATTTCGAGACCGCCCTGAATGAACTTGAAGGGCTGGTAGAGAAGATGGAACAAGGGGATATCAGCCTGGAGGCCTCGCTGGCGGCCTTCGAGCGCGGTATCCAACTGACCAGGACCTGCCAGGAGGCGCTGAGTCAGGCCGAACAAAAAGTCGAGCAACTGCTCACCCAAAACGGCAGCGAACAGATCACCCCCTTCGACAGCACTGATGCCTGATCCTCGCACCGTCAGTCTCGAGGCGCCACTCCAGGCGTTTCTCGCTCAGCACCAATCGCGTATTGAATCCGTCCTTGAACATTACCTGCCCGGGCCGGATATGCATCCCGCACGATTGCATCAGGCTATGCGCTATGCCGTGCTGGGTGGCGGTAAACGCGTCAGGCCGTTACTGGTCTATGCCGCTGGTGCAGCAGTCGGCGCCCCCGCTACTCGACTGGATATCCCAGCCAGCGCGCTGGAGCTGATTCACGCCTATTCGCTGGTGCATGATGATCTACCGGCCATGGATGATGATGACCTGCGGCGCGGCCGCCCTACCTGCCACCGCGTTTTCGACGAGGCGACTGCCATTCTCACCGGCGATGCCCTGCAGACGCTGGCCTTTCAGATCCTGGCCCGCGCACCCGAACTTGAAGTCGAACCTTTGGTTCGCTTGCGCATGATCGAAACCCTTGCGCAGGCCTCGGGCTCACGCGGCATGGCCGGTGGCCAGGCCATCGACCTCGCCGCCGTGGGACAATCCCTGGATATTGCCCAGCTGGAAGACATGCACATCCACAAAACCGGCGCCCTGATCCGCGTCAGCGTCTTGCTCGGCGCCCTGTGCGCCACCCGCCTGGACGAACCCCGTCTCGAACAACTCGACCACTACGCCAAATGCATCGGGCTGGCGTTCCAGATCCAAGACGATATTCTGGATGTCATTGGCGATACCGCGACCCTGGGCAAGATGGCCGGTGCCGACACCGCCAGGGCCAAACCCACCTACCCTGCGCTGCTGGGACTGGAGGGTGCCCGGCAGCGCGCCGCGGAATTGCTAACCACGGCGAATGAGTCGCTGAACGGCTTTGGCCCTGAAGCCGATTCCCTGCGTGGACTCGCTGAGTACATCATCCACCGCCGCAGCTAACCACATTTAGAAGCGGGCTTTGGCCACGAATCGGCCCCGCATTGAGCCTTCCAGGGTTGAAGCGCGCCCCTACGTGACATACCAATTTCCATCGGACACAGCGATTCCTTGAATGTGCCTCCCCACGCCTGGATAATGGCGCGTTTACAGCGGTGCAAGCAGCCTATGACCGGCCCCAAAACCTTTCCCTTACTCGAACATATCGAGTCGCCTGATCAGTTGCGCCAGATGTCCGAGGACCAGCTGCCGGCGCTCGCGCGCGAGTTACGGGAATGTCTCATCCAGAGTGTCAGTCGTACCGGCGGCCATCTCGCGGCGGGGTTGGGCACGGTTGAACTAACTATCGCCCTGCATTACGTCTATGACACGCCGAACGATCGGCTGGTGTGGGACGTCGGTCATCAGAGTTATCCGCATAAAATTCTCACGGGTCGCCGCGAGCAGATGTCGAGCTTGCGACAACAAGGCGGCCTGGCCGGTTTTCCGAAACGGGATGAGAGTCCTTACGACAGCTTTGGTGTCGGCCATTCCAGCACCTCCATCAGCGCGGCGCTGGGTATGGCGCTTGCCGCAGGTCGCCAGGGCGATCAACGTAAAGTCGTCGCTATCATCGGTGATGGCGCCATGACCGCCGGCATGGCCTTTGAGGCACTCAATCACGCCGGTGATCTGGATGCCAACCTGCTGGTGATCCTGAACGACAATGACATGTCGATTTCGCCGAACGTCGGCGCGCTGTCCAATTATTTCGCGCGCGTGTTGTCAGGTCGCACCTATGCCACGATGCGTGAACAAGGCAAGAAGGTGTTGAACAATCTGCCGCCGGTGCGTGAGTTGGCGCGTCGCGCCGAAGAACACATGAAGGGCATGGTGGTGCCCGGCACGCTGTTCGAAGAAATGGGCTTCAACTATCTTGGCCCGATTGATGGCCATGATTTGCCGAGTCTCGTCAAAACGCTGCGTAACGTGCGCGCATTGCATGGCCCGCAGTTGCTGCATATCGTTACCCGCAAAGGCAAAGGCTACGCGCCGGCCGAGGCCAATCCCTGCGCTTATCATGGCGTGAGTAAATTCGATCCGCGCGCCGGCATGACGTCAAGCAGCGCACCGAGCAGCGCACCGACCTATACCGAGGTGTTTTCCGATTGGATCTGTGACATGGCCGAACAAGACCCGAGCCTGATCGCGATCACACCAGCCATGCGCGAAGGTTCCGGCCTGGTGAAATTTTCCGAACGCTTTCCGCAACGTTATTTTGATGTCGGTATTGCCGAACAACACAGCGTCACACTCGCCGCAGGACTTGCGTGCGAAGGTCAGCATCCTGTCGTCGCGATTTATTCAACCTTTCTGCAGCGCGCCTACGATCAGCTGATACACGATGTGGCATTACAAAATCTGCCGGTGACTTTCGCGATTGATCGCGCGGGCCTGGTCGGTCCGGATGGCCCAACCCATGCCGGCAGTTTCGATCTGTCTTATTTGCGTTGCGTACCGAACATGGTGGTGATGGCGCCAGCCGATGAAAACGAATGTCGGCAAATGCTGTTTACCGCGCAACGCCACAACGGCCCCGCAGCGGTGCGTTATCCGCGCGGCAAGGGCCCCGGAGTTGCAATCGAAAAGCAGATGACCGCGTTACCGATCGGCCGCGCGGAAATCCGGCGTCGCGGCAAGTCCATAGCATTGCTGGCCTTTGGCAGTCTCGTGGCACCTGCGCAGCAGGTGGCGGATGCCCTTGACGCAACGCTGGTCAATATGCGCTTCGTCAAGCCGCTGGATAGCGCCGTTATTCTGGAGCTGGCCGGCAGTCATGATTGGTTGGTTACGCTTGAAGAAAACGCCATTGCCGGCGGCGCCGGCAGCGCGGTGAATGAAGTCCTCGCAAGTCAGGGAGTTGTCATCAACACGCTGAACCTGGGCCTGCCAGACAGCTTCGTTGAACACGGTAGCCGCGAACAACTGCTTGCTGATTGTGGTTTGGATGCGGCCGGCATTGAGGCCAACATCCGCGCGCGCTTGGCGGCGTTTGATTGTGCGCGTCCCGCCAGTCGATTAATATCTTAGTCCGTTAGTCAGGAATTACCCTACCGTGGCTGGTATCTATACACTCAAAGTGTTGACCGAATTCGCATCTGCTCACACCCTGCGCGAATATCCGGGCGCCTGCGCGCGTATGCACGGTCACAACTGGAAGCTAGAAGTCGAAGTCAAGGCACATGCGCTGGACAACATTGGCATGGGCGTGGATTTCAAAGTCATCAAGACCGCTGCGCGCGACATCGGCGATCGTCTCGATCACCGCTACCTGAACGAAGTGGAACCGTTCACTGAAATCAATCCGACGGCGGAAAACATCGCCGCCTATTTTTATCGTGAACTGGTCACTGCATTGAACAACGAACGTATACAGGTCAGTTCGGTCACCCTGTGGGAAACCGACCGCGCCTGTGTCCGCTATGCCGAGGAATCCACCGTATGAGCAAGCCCACACCCATTTCCCGCGACGAGGATGAGATGCCAAGCGAAATGGAAGACGTTCAGGGCCGGGCGGACACCCGCCGCATCGCCATCGACAAAGTCGGCATCAAAGATATCCGTCATCCGGTACGCGTGTCCGACCGTTCCGGCGGCGAGCAGCACACCATCGCCACCTTCAACATGTACGTGAACCTGCCGCACAATTTCAAAGGCACGCACATGTCACGCTTCGTGGAGATCCTGAATCGCCACGAGCGCGAGATCACGGTGAACTCATTTAAGGAAATGCTTGCGGAAATGACCGAAGTGCTGGAAGCCGAAGCCGGCCACATCGAGATGCGTTTCCCGTATTTTGTGAACAAGGCCGCGCCTGTCTCCGGTGTGCAGAGTCTGATGGATTACGACGTCACCTTCATCGGTGAGATCTGTGATGGTGAGCCGCAGATGAACATCAAGGTCGTGGTACCGGTGACCAGCCTGTGCCCTTGCTCCAAGAAAATCTCCGAGCGTGGTGCTCACAACCAGCGTTCACACGTCACGCTCGATGTGCGCACGCGCGACTTCATCTGGATCGAAGAGCTGATCGACATCGTCGAGAAAGAGGCCTCCTGCGAACTCTACGGCCTGCTCAAGCGCCCCGATGAAAAACTCGTCACCGAACGTGCCTACGATAATCCGAAATTTGTGGAAGACATGGTGCGTGACGTCGCTGCGCGTCTGAACGAGAACGACCGCATCGGCGCGTACACCGTGGAATCGGAAAACTTCGAATCCATTCACAATCACTCGGCGTACGCCATGATCGTGAATGATAAAGGCAGGGACTAGGTGCTAGGTGCTAGGGCCGAGGACAGAAAAATGGGGTCGGAGACGAATTCCACCGCCAAGTTGTATCCGTTACAGCTGGTAGTACTTAATTCGTCTCCGACCCCATTTTTTCAGCAGAATAACTTTCAAACATTCGGCGCATTATGACCTCCGGTCTAATGCGCACTACACCAGACCCTAGAGCCTAGACTCTAGCACCTCGTCCCTGAACTAAAACACCACCTGCAACATGACCAGCAGTACGATCAAGAACAGCACGGTCATAATGCCGCCCGCGCGCAGGAAATCCTTTACCTTATAACCCGCCGGACCCATGATCAGGGCGTTCACCTGATGCGTTGGTATCAGGAATGAATTCGACGTCGCCAACGCTACCGTCAAGGCGAACACGGCCGGATTGACGCCTTCCACACCTGCTGCTGTCGCCTGTACAGCGATATTAACTGCCAGCGGCACCAACAGTACGGTAGCACCGACATTCGACATCACCAAAGTGAAGAACGTGGCCAGAACGGCAATCACAGCCTGCAACACAAACGGGCTCACATTATTGCCGAACAGATCCAATGTGTGGACCGCAATCCATTGCGCGGTACCGGAATGTTCCACCGCGGCACCCAGCGGTATCAGACTTGCGAGCAGGAAGACGGTCTTCCAGCTGACCGCCTGATAGGCCTCATCAATAGACAACACCCGCGTCACAACCATACCCATGGCGCCGGTTAACAGCGCGACGGACAGCCTTATGTCGGTAAACAGAATCATTGCCAAGGCAAGGAGGAAAAAGCTCAGCGCGCAACGTACCTTGTGCGGACGCAATTCCTCGTGCGGGTATTCGGTGGTGACCACAACAAAATCGGGATCTTTCTCTAACCGCGCAAGCTGATTCCAAGCCACATGACAGATCAGTGTATCGCCCCCCATCAGCGGCAGATCCACCGCATTTTCGTCTTCGCGAATCGCCTTGCCTTGGCGATGAATCGCCAGCAGGGTAAGGCCATAAGTTTTACGTAACCAGACATCACGCGCTGACTTACCCACCAGTTTGGAACTGGGCGGTATCACGATCTCGGCAATACCGGCCTTGGTTGGCATCAGCGCCGACGCCAACACATCGATTTCTGGGTGAATTGGCACATGATTCGCTTCGCCGAAACGTTCGACCGCATACTGCGATGCCAAAATACCCAAGACCTGACCCGGGGCGATTTCGACATCACGCGTCAGCCCACCGGGCGCAAGGCGTAGCTGATCCTCGGACTTCATGGCGATGATGCGGATATAGTATTCCCGCTCAATTTCATCTATCTGCTTGCCAGCCAAAGCACTTTCTGCAGGCACATGAACTTCAAAAAGTGCGTAATCCAGGCCATAAACTCGCTGCAGATATTCGATGGTGCTTTTGGTGGACATGATATCCATAGCACCATCGTTCTTTGGCAGCACCTTACGCCCAGCCAACACGAAATACATTATACCCGTGGCGAGCAACATCAGACCGATGGGTGTAACGGAGAACAGGCTGAAGGTTTGCATCTCCTCCAGACCTTTATTGGTCAGCGCATGATTGGAGGTCTTGATCAGGTCATTGAGCAGGATCAGCGGGCTGGAGCCGATCATGGTGATGGTACCGCCCAGAATGGCGCTGAAACCCATCGGCATGAGCATGCGCGAAAGCGGCAAACCCGTGCGCGCAGAAATCCGACTTACCACAGGTAAGAACAGGGCTGCCGCGCCTACATTCTGCATAAAACTGGAAATGATGCCGACGGTACCGGAGATCAGCGGAATGATGCGTTTTTCTGTGGTGCCGCCAATCTTGAGAATGTAATTGGCCACCGTGCCCATCAATCCGGTCTTATCCAGGCCAGAGCCAATGATCATCACCGCAATGATGGATATCACCGCATTACTGGCGAAGCCATCAAACAAATGCGCAGTATCAACAAGGGGCGGCACAAAAGGCACGACCGTGGTCAGGCCCAGTAGCACCATGACCAGGATCGCTGCGACATCGACGCGAACAACTTCGGATACAAACAAATAGATAGTGAGTGCGAGGAAACCCAGCACCCACATCATTTCAGTGGTCAGTTCCATCATCAATTCCAGGATATGGTCTAAATAATCTGGCTATGCGCACAAAATATCCGTACACACAACGCCCACGCGAACAGGCAAAGTCTGAGGGGAAAGACATTTTAACCCGAGAATAGGTGGCTGACCACCCGCGGGAGCGGCTCACTTCCAGCGCCAGAACCGTATAACTACTAGCATTATTTCGAGCAGTTCGGCGAGCATTGCTGCCAGGATGAGTTACAGAGGCAAGACCTGCAAATGTACAGATCACTCGAATTGGATTGATGCCGAGACTAATACTTCTGGCGCAAAATAAGCCGCTGCCCGTCATTCTGCATCTCAAGTCGCCCTAGAAAAGACATGCCCAATAGCGGAATATCCGGCATATTCCCTTCCATAACCATGCCCTGCACATTCCGTAACTGGACATCACCCACTTTCACCATGTCGAACATGACGCTGTATACCGACTCTACACGTGACGCAGTAATCACCTGCCCCGGCTCACCAACCACCCGGTAATCAATCCCCAAGCGTCGTGCCTGCGCTGAACTGATAGCGATAGTGGTGGCACCGGTATCCACCAGGAAGTGGATCGGCATACCATTAATCGATCCGGTGGTTTTGAACATGCCATTTGGATCACGAAAGACCTGCACTTCAGATCGTTCCGCCTTTTTGTAGCTGGAGCGGATTTTCGAGCCCAGCGGATAACGCCGTTGCACCCCGTCGAGTTCGAACACCGCGCTGGCACCATCAGCGCTGATCAGACGCATACCATCCGGAGTACTCTCACCGGCTTTGAGCTTGTGTTGAACTCCGTCAATGCGAATCATGACCTGATCACGAAATATCGCCAAAACTTCAATATCCGCGGCCGATGATAGAGTGGGAAGCAGCAGTAGATAAATCGCAACTGCGAACAGTCGTCCGATACGCCCGGTAAAAACTTTAGCCCTGTCAATGCGCAGCGAGGGCGCCGCGTAAACAGTCGGTGGCACCGGATACAGTTTCATGGGCTTTGACATGGTGCGTGTTCTCGGTATTGGCATCGAAGAAGGTATCGATGCTCCGGGGCAATTTTTGCACATGCCAGTGCACTCCGTTAAGCATTAAATCCAGCTCGTTCAACTCGGCAGAAATAGGCTAAAAGGTAGCCATTTGGCACTCATCCATAGCACCGCCGCAGCTGCAAGCCCGGCCAATACATCGTCCAGCATGATTCCGAGCCCGCCCTGCAGGCGGCGGTCCAGAACCCGAATCGGCCAGGGTTTGAGGATATCGAACAGCCTGAAGGCGACGAATCCCAGTAATACCCAACCCCATCCTGGCGGCGCCCAGGTCATAGTCAAACCATAACCGACCACCTCATCCCAGACGATGCCGGGATGATCATGCACGCCCAAGACACGCGCGGTGCGTCCACAAAGATAGATACCGACCAAAAACGCCAGCAGCAACACTGTGCAGTAGACCCAGAACGGCAACGGCACGCAAAGCAAATAAAGTGGAATGGCAACCACTGTTCCCGCCGTACCCGGCGCCCGCGGCACTAAACCACTGCCGAAACCCAAGGCGAGGAAATGACCAGGATCGCGTAACAGCGCTACTGGTATTTTGATCCTGGATTTCGCATCGGTCATGTGCGGAAGTGCTCGTAGCCGCACCCGCTACCGACGTAGGCACGGCCGTCTTCATAGAGGCAGTGCAAACCCGGTTCACTCACAATCTCTCCGATGTGTGTAATCAGGCATCCCAGCATATCGGCCTGTGCGTACAGTGCGGCGCTGTGCATCAGCGGGACCGTGAAACAGAGTTCATAATCATCGCCGGCACTGAGTGGCAAGGCATACCAGTCGTCATCGGTGGCGGAAAGTTGGGATTGAAAAGCCACAGAACGCGGCACATGATCCGCTCTCACGCGTGCGCCTACGCCACTACGCGCGAGAATATGACCAAGATCGGCCAGTAGCCCATCGGACACATCGATTGCGGCCGATGCCAGACCACGCAAGCGTTCGCCCAACTGCACGCGCGGCTCAGGCGTATGCAGACGCATCGCGAGAGCATTCGGGCAGGCTGCACCCGTCAGTAACCGCCGCAAGGCCAACCCGGCATCACCGAGCGTCCCGGAAACAAAAATCTGATCGCCCGGCTGCGCACCACGCCGCTGCACGGCCTGCCCCTTAGGCACACAACCAAAGACTTGCACAGACATCGACAAAGGCCCCTGCGTGGTGTCACCACCCACCAACGCGACATTAAAACGGTCGGCCAATGCGAAGAAACCTGCGGCGAATTCCTTCACCCAGGCTTCATCAACCTCCGGCAGGGTCAGTGCCAACAACGCCCAGGCAGGATGTGCACCCATCGCCGCCAGATCACTCAGATTCACCGCCAAAGCCTTGTGACCGATACTCGCGGCACTCGCACTGGTCGGGAAATGCACACCTGCAACCAAGGTATCCACGGCCGCCACCAGTTGTTGATCCGGCGGTACATTCAACACCGCAGCATCATCGCCGATGCCTATCACAACATCCTCGCGCAGCGTCGCTTGCGCACTGAAGAAACGATCAATGAGGGAAAATTCAGTGAGTGACATGAATAGGCATCAGCTGAGCAACACAACCCTTGTCGGCGCGCGGGCAGTACCTGCAGACCATGAACCTTCTGAACAATGACATATATCAGAGGCTCCCTCGTCGAATCAGGTTGAACCAGTCGGACGCGGCCTTCGGCCTGAATCCGACCTACAATGAGAACACCTTGATGCATAGGTCGGATTCAGCGGCGCTAGCCGCGCGTCCGACAGCTCTCGGTGAACATTGGCGTCACGATAATTCGCAGCACCCTTCAAAGTAACATCTAACCGCGCAATTCAACCGCGCGCAATTGCCGCGCCAGTTTATCCAAAGCAGCATTAACGAAGGTATGTCCCTGCTCAGCGCCGAATTTCTTGGTCAGCGCCACAGCCTCGTTCAACACCACGCGGTACGGTACATCCAAACGTTGCTGCAACTCAAAAGCCGCCACGCGCAATACGGCTTGTTCGACCGGGTCGACCTCAATCAAAGGGCGTGCCAAGGTTGGTGCAAGCAACGCATCCAACGCTGCGTGTCCCTGCACCACACCGCGCACTAATGCTTCAAAATACTCTATGTCAATACCGCGGTTATCCTCATCACCCAGAAACTGCGCCAGTACATCGGATATATCGTGGGCGGTCATCTGCCACTGATACACGGCCTGCATAGCAACACGTCGAGCCTTGGCACGAGCTACCGAAGAAAACTTGCCAGAACCGGCATTGGAACTGCTCGCCACCATCAGGATTCCAGACACCGTAGCAGGTCAACCATCTCAATGGCAGACATCGCCGCTTCGACACCCTTATTGCCCGCCTTGGTACCGGCGCGTTCAATGGCCTGTTCAATGTTGTCGACGGTAAGCACACCAAAGGCGATGGGCAGATTGAATTCCATGCCGACGCTGGCCAGCCCTTTGGTACATTCACCAGCGACATATTCGAAATGTGGCGTACCACCACGGATCACCGCACCCAGGGCAATGATGGCGTCGTATTTTTTTGACGCCGCCAGCTTTTTCGCCACCAGCGGCATCTCAAAAGCACCTGGTACGCGCACGATGGTGAGATCCTGTTCCGCAGCGCCGTGACGCTTCAGGCAATCGACCGCACCAGACACCAGGCTTTCGACCACGAAACTGTTGAACCGCCCTACCAACAAGGCAAAGCGTGCGCCACGCACCTGCAACTGACCTTCGATCTCGGTTGTTTTACTCATGATCTTTATCCTATGTGTTCTTTGAAATATAGCTGAGTGTATCTGTCGGACGCGCGACTAGCGCCGCTGAATCCGACCTGCAAAACATGCTCTGCAAACGCAGGTCGGATTCAGGCCGAAGGCCGCGTCCGACATTCCTTCTGCATCAATTGGTTGGCGATTTACTATCTTCACAAATCGCATGGCACGTATTCAACCACTTCCAGGCCGAAGCCGGTAATACCATGCATCTTTTTCGGTGCGGATAACACACGCATGCGTGTAATGCCGAGGTCGGCGAGAATCTGCGCGCCGATACCATAGGTACGCAATTCCTCGCGGCCAGCACGGCGTGGCGGCTCGCTGTGCGGATCATCCTCGGAATAATGGCGGATGCGGCGCACCAGTGAAACGGGATCCTCCGGTTTACCCAACACGATCACTACACCATTACCTTCGCGCGCCACTCGCTCCAGGGCATGTCGTAATGGCCAACCGCAATCACCCGTCTTGGCACCGAGCAGGTCGCATAGCATACCCTGCACATGTACACGCACCAGCACCGGCTGCTGTACGTCCAACTCTCCATAGATCAATGCCAGATGCACATCCTTGTCGATGGAATCCTCAAACGCCACCAGACGGAAATCCCCGAATTCGGTCGGCAGCATGCACTCGGCGACCCGATCGAGGGTCTTTTCATTCTCAATACGGTAGTGGATCAGATCCGCGATGGTCCCAATCTTGAGATTATGTTCCTTGGCGAATGCCTCCAGATCGGGGCGCCGCGCCATGCTGCCATCTTCATTGAGAATCTCGACAATGGCGGCCGCGGGTTCGCACCCTGCCAAGCGCGCCAAATCACATCCGGCTTCAGTATGACCGGCACGCGTAAGCACACCACCCGGCTGCGCCATCAGCGGGAAGATATGCCCGGGCATGACGATATCGCTAGGCTTTGCGCTGGCTGCCACGGCGGCTTGAATCGTCACCGCGCGATCCTGCGCGGAAATCCCGGTGGTCACACCTTCAGATGCCTCGATTGAGGCCGTGAAATTGGTCGAGTGCTGCGCATTGTTGTCATTGACCATCAGCGGCAATTTCAATTGCAGGCAGCGCTCACGCGTCAACGTCAGGCACACCAAACCGCGCCCGTACTTGGCCATGAAGTTGATGTCCTCAGGACGCACTTTAGACGCGGCCATCACCAGATCGCCTTCATTTTCGCGATCTTCGTCATCCATCAAGATGATCATCTTACCCTGCCGCAGGTCTTCGATGAGTTCTTCGACTGTGTTCAATGCCATGTCCGATTCAACCTCGATAAAAAGCTTTCACCACAAAGGCGCCGAAGGTGCTTAAGGAAAATCGTTTTTGCTTCAGCGCACATAGAGTTGAGCGCAATGCGCGACGCTACTGTTTAGTATGCGATTGTTTTCCAATACGCCCTGATCAGGGTTTTCCTTATGCGCCTTCGGCGCCTTTGTGGTTAAGGAACCTCTGATTAATTCGCTGAAGCGGCATCTGCCGCGTTGCAGCCGGGCTCAAAATACTCATTTACGCCGTGTAAACTCCGTTTTATCGCCCGTCCGCGCCTTGCATCTGCTCGCTTGATCAAATCAATCAGAGGTTCCTTAACAAATAATCATTCCTGCGCGAATCCATGTGCGCGTAGAAAGTCCATGCTGATACCCTGCCCGCCCGCTTCGGCATCGCCCGACAGCAAGCGTTCTAAATAACGCGCAATCAAGTCCACTTCCAAATTCACTTTACTACCAGCGTGGCAGGCATCGAGCGTCGTTTCCACGAGCGTATGCGGCACAATGTTCAAATCGAATACGCTGCCATCAACACTATTCACCGTCAGGCTCACACCATCCACGCAGATCGAACCCTTCTGGGCAATATAGCGTGCCAATTCCCTGGGGGCGCGAATACGGAAGCGCTCCGAACGCGCATCCGTTTTACGTTCGATCACTTCACCGACACCGTCGACATGACCGCTGACCAAGTGGCCGCCCAGTCGCGTTGTCGGTGTCAGTGCCTTTTCAAGATTGACGCGCGCACCCTGTTTTAAAGTTCCCAAGGTCGTGTGCGCCAGGGTCTCGCCCGACACATCGGCCCAAAAACCATCACCGGGCAATTCCACGGCAGTGAGGCAAACGCCGTTTACGGCGATGCTGTCACCGAGCTGTACATCACCGAGATCCAGCTTGCCGGTGCGCACGCGCAACCGCAGATCACCGCCTTGCGGTTGCAGGACAGCGATCTCACCCACTGCTTGAATAATGCCTGTAAACATACGCTCCGAATTTCCACATCACATATCGTAGGTCGGATTCAGCGCCATAGGCGCGCGTCCGACAAGCAGCTGCGCCGATGGCAGTAGTAACGTCGGGCGCGGCCTTTCAGGCCTGAACCCGACCTACAGAATCATCATGACGTTATAGGCACGGCTGTAATCCGCCAATCTTGCCCGACCTTACGGATATCCTGTATATCCAAGCCAAGCTTCTGGTCCATACGCACCAACCCGGGCAGATGAAACAAGCCGCGCGCACCATCACCTAACAGCTGCGGCGCCATATAGATCACCAGTTCATCGATCAGTCCCGCTGCCAACAGTGCACCGCTCAAGGTCGCACCGGCCTCCACCAGCACTTCGTTAATCTCACGCGTCGCCAGTACGTCCAAAACATCAGCAAGCTGGAAACAACCATCATGCGGTTCCAGCAAAACAATCTCGCCACCTGCCGCCAGCAATGCTTCACGCGGTGCCTCGGCCTCGTTGACAGCAAAGATCAGCGTCTTACCGGGCAGGCTCAGCATGCGCGCGGTCGGCGGCATGCGCAGTTGATGATCAAGCACCACTCGTAATGGCTGGATCGCAGCATCAACATCATCAATCCGCACGTTAAGCGACGGATCATCGATCAGCACGGTACCGATACCCGTCAAAATCGCCGAACTGCGCGCGCGCAAGCGCTGCACATCGGCGCGCGCCTCGGCACCGGTAATCCATTTGGATTCACCCGACGCCATAGCGGTGCGGCCGTCCAGGCTCATCGCCAGCTTGCAGCGCACGAAGGGACGACCGCGGCGCATACGACTGATGAAACCTGGATTTAAAGCTTCAGCCTGCGCACTCAACACTCCACTGCGCGTAGTAATGCCCGCGGCCTGGAGTTTCGCGAGACCACCACCGGCCACCTGCGGGTTCGGGTCCTGCATTGCCGCCACCACTTCAGCGACACCCGCTTCAATCAAGGCATCAGTACAAGGCGGCGTACGGCCTTGATGGCAGCAAGGTTCTAACGTCACGTAGGCCGTCGCACCGCGCGCCTGTTCTCCAGCCGCGCGCAGTGCGAGCACCTCGGCATGCGGTTCACCGGCACGTTCATGCCAGCCTTCACCGACAATCACGCCATTGCGCACCAACAAGCACCCGACGCGCGGGTTGGGATCGGTTGTGTACAGTCCGCGCTCTGCCAATTGCAGCGCATAGGCCATGTATTCATGGTCAATACCGACGTTCATGGTCATCCGTTTTCAACCGCGTTGGGCACATTAGCGCGGCGTAATGTGTAGAATGTTTCAACCAGATATCCCGATTATCGAGCATTACAGGATGGCATGACATAGATATGCTCGACTTGAGAACTTCGCCACCCTCTCCCCAACCCTCTTCCGCCCCGGCGGGAGAGGGGGTTATCCCCTCTCCCCGCTTGCGGGGAGAGGGTTAGGGAGAGGGGAGTTTGTGTCATCCCAATTGGTAATGATCCATAACATACGGCGTCTTACGACCTCCGGTCTAATGCGCCCTACGAGCTATCTCGTCATCCCGCAGGATGGGTGGAGCGCAGCGTAATCCATCGCGGTAGAGGCAATGATGGGCTAGGCCAACAGGCGCCTCCGCCCATCCTACGCGTTACTTCTCGTCCGGAATCAGTGGTATCTGATTGCGTCGTTCTTCCGGAGTCGGATCATTTTCCAACCGGTCGATCTCTTCACGAAAGGCATTCACATCCTGGAAGCTGCGGTAAACCGAGGCAAAGCGCACATAGGCCACCTGATCCAGCTTGCGCAACTCTTCCATCACCCACTCGCCTAGCTGACCTGAGGTTACTTCACGTTCACCACTGCCGCGCACCTTTTGCTGTATACGTTCGATAGCGACTTCGATCTGCTCGGTCGCCACCGGGCGTTTTTCCAGTGCCCGCACAATGCCGCCGCGCAGTTTGGATTCATTGAACGGTTCGCGTACACCGCCACGCTTGACCACGCGTGGCATCACCAGTTCGGCGACTTCGAAGGTGGTGAAACGCTCGCCACAACTCAGGCATTCACGCCGACGCCGTACCTGCGCACCTTCGCCGGTCAGGCGCGAATCTATGACCTTGGTATCTTCGGCGGCGCAGAAGGGGCAGTACATAACATCAGGTCCTGGGTGCCAGGGACTGGGTGCTAGAAACCGCGCAATCATTCCTCGGCCCTGACACCTAGAACCTCGCCCCTGTTATTTACCATATACCGGGAAGCGTTTGCACAGCGCCAAAACTTCACCGCGCACGCGTTCCTGCACGGCGACATCGTCGACCTTATCGAGGATGTCGCAGATCCAACCGGTCAACTGTTTGGCTTCGGCTTCCTTGAAACCGCGCGTGGTCATGGCCGGCGTGCCAATGCGTATACCACTGGTGACAAACGGCGACTGCGGATCATTCGGCACGGCGTTTTTGTTGACGGTGATGTTGGCATTGCCAAGCGCGGCATCGGCAGCCTTGCCGGTGATACCCTTATCGATCAAGTCGATCAGTAACAGATGATCATCGGTACCACCGGAAACGATCTTGTAACCGCGCTCGATTAGCACCGCGGCCATCGCCCTGGCGTTCGTGAGAACCTGCTTCTGGTACTCCTTGAAACTGGGTTCCAATGCTTCCTTGAAGGCAACAGCCTTGGCGGCGATCACGTGCATCAGCGGACCACCCTGAGTACCCGGAAACACCAGCGAGTTGAGTTTCTTCTCGATGTCCGGATTAGCTTTCGCCAGGATCAAACCGCCGCGCGGACCGCGCAGGGTTTTGTGCGTGGTGGTGGTTGTCACATCGGCGATGGCGACCGGGCTGGGATAAATACCGGCGGCGACCAGACCGGCGACGTGTGCCATGTCGATAAACAGATAGGCACCGACAGAGTCGGCGATCTCACGGAAAATGTTCCAGTCCATCACGCGCGAGTAGGCTGAGAAACCACCGACGATCATCTTCGGCTTGTGTTCCTCGGCCAGGGCACGGATTTGATCGTAGTCGACCAGGCCAGTTTCAGTGTTCAGCCCGTACTGCACGGCCTTATAAATCTTGCCGGAGAAGTTGACCTTGGAGCCGTGAGTCAGGTGACCACCCGCATCCAGACTCATGCCGAGAATCGTATCGCCGGGTTCGCACAGGGCCATGTAGACCGCCGCGTTGGCCTGCGAACCGGAGTGCGGCTGAACGTTGGCGTAGTCGGCGCCGAACAGTTGCTTGGCGCGGTCGATGGCCAGCTGTTCGGCGACATCAACATACTCGCAGCCACCGTAGTAACGCTTGCCGGGGTAACCCTCGGCATATTTATTGGTCAGCACCGACCCCTGGGCCTCAAGCACGCGCGGGCTGGCATAGTTTTCCGAGGCGATGAGCTCGATGTGCTCTTCTTGGCGGTGCTCTTCATTGCGAATCGCGGCAGCCAATTCATCGTCAAACCCAGCAATGGTCATATCTTTACTGAACATCCCAAACCCCTGATCCAAGGGTCCGCCCGGGCGGACCTGCACTGATGAGGACGCCCCGCCAAGACGGGGCGCGAAAGGCGCACATAATAGCCGATCTGGGGCCTGCATGCAGGCCCGCCGAGGGCTGAAAACAATGAAACAATGGGGTTGGAGACGAATTAAGAACTACCCGTGGCAAAATCCAGGTCTTGGAGGGAGGAATTCGCCTCTGACCCGAATGGCACTTACTTAAGCCTATCCGTATCCGATGCAGGGGGCTAGGCGCGTTGTTTGCGCCGTAACCCGCCAAGAGTGCCGTCAGGCACACCTTTCCAAAGGCGTTGGGTTGCTTCGCAACGCCTGTCGGGTTACGCAAACTGCGCTAACCCGACCTACATTGAGGCTAAGTAAGTGCCATTCGTCTCTGACCCCATTGCTTGAGGACCGCTGAGGCGCTATTCGGCAAGGGCCACTTGGTTACGACCGCCGCGCTTGGCGGCGTAGACGGCAATATCCGCCTGTTTGAACAACTGTTCGAAGCTTGTTTGCTCACCGATCAATAGGGTGGCCACACCAACGCTGGCGGTAATCTTGTGCCCCGCCAGATCGGTAGCCTCAATCTCTGCACGCAGTCGCTCGGCTTTGGTATGGGCATTCTCCAGTCCGCATTCCACCAGTAACAATACGAATTCCTCACCACCAAAACGTGCCGCGACATCACCGTTGCGACAGTTCTTGCGCAATAGCGCTCCCACCCCGCGCAGTACACTGTCACCGACATCGTGACCGTAACTGTCGTTGATGCGCTTGAAATGATCCAAGTCGAGAAACAGCAGGCTAAGCGGGTGCTTGTGACGGTTGGCATTGGCCACTGCCTGCTGCGCTGCCTCGTGCAGAAAGTGGCGATTATACAGCCCGGTCAATTGGTCGGTGACGGCAAACTCTTCGAGCTTCTTCTGTTGCTCACGCACGGTATCAAACAAATGTTTGGCGGTGAGAAGATTGGAAACGCGGGCGCGCAACTCCTCCTCGACCACCGGCTTGGCAATGTAATCGTTGGCGCCCTGACGCAGTATTTCGATACGCCGTGCTGCATCATCCAATCCGGATATCGCCAGCACCGGGATGCGGCTGCGTTCATCGTCCAGACCACGGATCTGCCGCAGCAGTCCGACGCCGCTGATCGGGCCTTCTACCAGAATATCCGTGATGACCAGGTCGTAGTCCTGCTGCTGGAATTGATCCCAGGCCAGGTCGGCGCTGTTGAAGTGGTCGACATCCAGTCCCATTTTCTCCAGAAGGCGCAGCGTTACTTTGGCCGCCATCTGGCTATCTTCGATATACAGCACGCGTCCCTTGACCTGTGTGCGCATGCCGCTGATCAGCTGCTTGAACGCCCGGCTCAGATCCGCGAAATTGGATTTGCGCAGAATCTCGGTAATACCGGCTTCCAGACTTTCCTTGAGCGTGGCCTCTTTGTCATCGGAGGTAAGCAGTACGATTGGCAACAGGGCCGTTGCAACCTTAGTGCGTAATTGTCGGCAGACATCCAGCCCGCTCATATCCGACAGCAGCAATTCCAGACAGAGCAAATCATAGTTGTACTCACTCACCGCCCGCAGCGCGGATTGACCGTCAGTGACATAATCGGCCTGGATTTGCAGCTCACCCAGCACATTTTGGATGAGCGACTGATAGAGCTGTGCACCCACGACAACCAGAATTCGCATACGCCGCTTCCTTTGCAGACCCTATACCCGACAAGCCCGCTCAAGATAAACTGCAAGTCCTCGCATCGCAAGGATAAATGTACGCAGCTGAGCTTCAATTGTTCAATTCTTCGAGACGCATTGGGGATCGGCAATGCCGAAAGAACATCACTCATTCAGGGAGGCAGGGACATTGTGTCTATCAAATACGAATTCGGCATCCATATGAGAGGTCATCAGACGCATCACCGGGCACGCGTATGGCGGAGTCAGCAAATAGCTCGACACGACAAACGCCAACAACGCTGCATACAGCCTCATTGCATGAATATCGTCCTCTCATCCTGGCCATTTTCCCGAGAAAGAATTGGAAATGCGATGACCGCAATACCCTGAACACCACCTATTTCAGTACCCGCCCCCTGTAACTGATGCAAGCACCCTCCTATAATCGGCGCACATCACTACCCCCTCTCAGCTACTCGAGATCGTTATGGCACAATACGTTTACACCATGAACCACGTGGGCAAGATCGTTCCGCCCAAACGCTGGATCCTGCAAGACATCTCGCTGTCCTTCTTCCCTGGCGCCAAGATCGGCGTGTTGGGTCTGAACGGCTCGGGTAAGTCCACTCTGCTGCGCATCATGGCCGGCCTCGACACTGAAATCGAAGGTGAGGCCCGCCCCCAGCCCGGCATCAAGGTCGGCTTTCTTTCGCAGGAGCCCAAGCTAGATCCGACCAAGGACGTGCGCGGCAATGTCGAAGAGGGGCTGGGCGAAATCAAGGCCGCGCAGCAACGGCTCGATGAAGTCTATGCCGCCTATGCCGAACCGGATGCGGACTTCGATGCACTGGCCGCCGAACAGGCACGCCTCGAAAACATCATTCAAGCCTCCGACGCACACAATCTGGAACGAACCCTGGAAGTCGCCGCCGATGCCCTGCGTTTACCACCCTGGGATGCTGATGTCAGCAAACTCTCCGGTGGTGAGAAGCGTCGCGTCGCGCTGTGCAAACTCCTGTTGTCACAACCAGACATGTTGCTTCTCGACGAACCGACCAATCATCTGGACGCCGAATCGGTCGCTTGGCTGGAACGCTTCCTCCATGAGTATCCCGGCACTGTAGTCGCTGTTACGCATGATCGTTACTTCCTCGATAATGTCGCCGGCTGGATTCTGGAACTGGATCGAGGTCGCGGCATTCCGTACGAGGGCAATTATTCGACTTGGCTGGAGCAGAAAGAAAAGCGTCTGGCGCAGGAACAAAAAGGTCAGGCCGCACGTGAACGCGCCATCAAGGAAGAACTGGAATGGGTGCGCTCCAATCCCAAGGGTCGCCAGGCCAAGAGCAAGGCGCGCATGGCCCGCTTTGAAGAGCTGCAGTCGCAGGAATATCAGACCCGCAACGAGACGCGCGAGATTTACATCCCACCAGGACCGCGTCTGGGCGAATTAGTCATCGAGGCCAAGCATCTCAGCAAAGGCTTCGGTGATCGTATGCTGATCGAGAATCTGTCGTTCAACATTCCGCGTGGCGCTATCGTCGGCATCATCGGCCCCAATGGCGCCGGCAAGACCACGCTGTTCCGCATGCTCAACGGCCAGGACAAGCCAGACAGTGGAGAACTGCGCATCGGTGATACGGTGGAAATAGCCTATGTCGACCAGAGTCGCGACGCCTTGGATGACAATAAAACCGTGTGGCAGGAAATCTCCGACGGCCTGGATGTCATTACCGTAGGCCGTTATGAAACACCGTCGCGCGGCTATGTGTCGCGTTTCAATTTCTCCGGTTCTGATCAGCAGAAACGCGTCGGCGACCTATCCGGAGGTGAACGCAATCGTTTGCATCTAGCCAAACTGCTCAAGAGCGGTGGCAATGTGTTAATGCTCGACGAACCGACCAACGATCTCGACGTGGAAACCCTGCGCGCGCTTGAAGAGGCGCTACTGGAATTCCCCGGCTGCGTGCTGGTCACCTCGCATGATCGTTGGTTCCTGGATCGTCTGGCGACGCACATCCTCGCCTTTGAAGGCGATAGCCATGTGGAATGGTTCGAAGGCAACTACAACGATTATGAGGCCGACCGTAAACGCCGTTTGGGCGTGGAGGCGGATCAGCCGCATCGCATCAAGTACAAGCGACTGACGGCGTAGATTGTCTCAATGCGAAGCTGCAAGAAGAAAAATCTTCATTTAATGTAAACCGTAGATCCCCTCTCCCCTCGCGGGAGAGGGCCAGGGTGAGGGGGCGCTGAGACACATATCACCCTCTCCCTGGCCCTCCCCCGTCAAGGGGGAGGGGACTATCCTTTTTATCTTCGTAGTTGATTTTCCTGCCGCAGCGTTCAATAGGCCAGCGCAACATGACCAATCTCGATCACTTCCTTGCCCGCGCCGAAAAACTTATGGCACGCGCCGAGGCACTACTACCCGCAACACCTGAGGAAATCGACTGGCAGAAAACCCACGCCGCGCGCTGGCGCCACAACAGTGGTCGCGGACATCTGGAAGCAGTCGCGCAACCACACCGGTTACGACTTGCTGACATCCATTGCATTGACGATCAGAAACACGAGATTGAGCGTAACACTCGGCAGTTCCTCGCCGGGGCACCTGCCAACAATGTATTGCTCTGGGGTTCGCGCGGCACTGGCAAGTCATCGCTTATCAAAGCGCTGCTGTACAGTTACGCCAAACAACAGCTGCGCCTGATCGAGGTTGATCGTACCGATCTGGCTGCACTGCCAGACATCGTCGCGCAGCTGCCTGAACACCCCTGGCGCTACATCATTTATTGCGATGATCTGTCCTTCGAAGCCGGTGACGCCAGTTACAAAACCCTTAAGGCCATGCTTGATGGCTCGATCGCCGCGGCACCGGAGCATGTACTGATTTACGCAACCTCCAACCGTCGGCATCTACTGCCGGAAAAAATGGAAGACAATCAGGAGGCACGTCTGATCGGTACCGAGATCCATCATGGCGAGGGCGTGGAGGAAAAGATTTCCTTGTCGGAACGGTTTGGCATATGGCTATCGTTCCATCCCTTCACACAGGAAGAATATCTCACTATCACCTTTCACTGGCTGAAACGTCTCAAGACAGATATCAGTGACCATGAGAGAGTCCGCAGCGAGGCATTACGCTGGGCCTTGCAGCGTGGCTCACGTAGCGGCCGTGTTGCCAATCAGTTCGCGCGCGATTGGGCCGGGCGTGCCACGCTGCAAAGTAAATGAAGATCGAGATGATCTGTAATCTCATACTCCATTAGGCAGAAACACTTCAGCGAATCAGTGTACCTGGGTTATCCATGGGCCGACCCATGTAGACAGGGACGTCATGCGGTGCGACACCTTCCTGCATTTCCATAACAGCAAATTCAGCCTGCCCTTCGTTACTGCGCGCACGCACTAATATGCTTGAATCGTTTGGCCGTCCGGTGAAAATCGCACCGCCGTATTCGGAAACCCCATTCCCGGCAGGTGTCGCATTATACAAAGGCATAGGATTGTCGATACCTCGCCCCGCGGCTTGAACAACCCCGACACCTGTGATCAGGATTGTCGCCATCACCAACATAATTTTCGTATGCTGCTTCATAGTCGCTCTCCTTAAATTCAGTCACCCTGCACGGGTTCATTAACCCGCTCCACTCCATCCCATATAGCTTGGACAGCAGCCTCTGCGCCCATTAAACAGTGTAGACCCGTCTGGGCGAAACCAGGTTCCCTTTCCAGTCTATAAACATAGCAAATCACGAATAATGCATTCTATCGCACCATAAATGCGCATAAATATGCCAATGCGCACCAGAACATCGCAGGTGAAAATCCATTCCAGCCTCCAACTACATGAAATTTCTCAAGTATCCAATTTGGCATAACGCATGCAAAGTCTAATTGACCAAAACCGTCCAACGAGGGGCGCGCATGCTACCCATAAGACTGATCACAACAACCCTGTTGCTATTCTTCGGGGGCGCATGTCTGGCAGGTGAAACCAGCGTTCCCATTCATGAAAAAGTCGGCGAGACACTTTATGTCGCCGGGCAGGTAGAGGGTTATGGTGCAACTGAGTTTCTGGTCGACACAGGCGCCAGTTACTTAGCCATCAATAAAGACATGCTGGATATTCTGCAGCGAGGCGGGCATGCGCAGTTGGTCCGCCACTTAACCGGAACCATGGCGGATGGCCGTCGCAGAAACATCCCCGTCTACAACATCAGCGGAATCGTGATTGGCGAGAATTGTGTCCTGAGCAATGTAGAAGCGGCCGTGATACCCGGAAATACACGCAATATTCTGGGTCTTTCTGCACTGCGTCGTACAGCGCCCTTCACGCTGTCAATGGATCCGCCGGCACTCTCGCTCAACGGCTGCGAGAAACCGCAGGCCTGAACAGTCAGCGCCGGATAATTAAATAACCGACTATTGATCTACACACAGCTGTAAATCCATATCAGGCCATTGCTGATTTGTTATCTCGCTTGAGCCAGGCCTTGCCCCATTCCGTACGCATCACCAACAACACAACCAGCAGCACCGCATACACTAGCGGCTCGCGCACATCGGCCTTGACCAGCCACCAGAAGTGCAACACCCCCAGCGCCGGTATCACATAAACCAGTTGATGCAGTCGACCCCAGTTGCGGCCTAAGCGCTTCATCATTGCATTGGTCGAGGTGATCGCCAGCGGCAGCAACAAGACGAAGGCCAGCATTCCGACAGTGATAAAGCGGCGCTTGTAGATATCACGCAGGATCTCACCCCAATCAAAAAATTGATCCAGCCAGATATACGTCGTCAAATGCACACAGACGTAGAAAAATGCGAACAGCCCCAGCATGCGCCGGACGCGCAGCGGCCAGCGCCAATTCGTGATACGCCGCAGCGGCGTCATGCACAAGGTGACAAGCAATAACCGCAACGTCCATTCACCGGTTTCGCGGGTCAGCTCTTCGATTGGATTGGCGCCGAGCTGGTCGGTCAGCAAAGAGAATACCAGCCAGGCGAGTGGCAACAAACAGAGGATAAAAATGGTTGGTTTGATCCAGGGTTTCATAGTGTTTCTATCGGAGTTACCGCTAGATACGAAAAATTATTGAACCGCCAAGAACGCCAAGGGCGCCAAGAAAACCATCAAATCTAATGCCAATAATTGAGCATATCTTTTACCCCGTCATTTCAGCGCATGCGGGAATGACGGATATAGCAGGATGCTTTATTTCGATAATGCTTTCTTTGCGCCTTCGCG
>JBGSOE010000290.1:0-3112 GCA_041739295.1 Thiohalobacterales bacterium
GATCCACTTGTGAGAACGAAGCCCAGCCACTACCGGTGTTCTTGTAATGGCTGTTGATCATCGTTGTCGGTGGGAAGTGCCACTCGATGGTAACGACATCTCCTGGGGTCACTCCAGTCACCGTGAAGTTCTTCACTCCGCGAGGGAATGTTACCCCTTCGATGGTTGGCGTGACTGCGTCGCTGACGTTCACAATAGCCACTCCAGTTGGTGCGATAAGCGTGTCGTACTGGCCGTCCAAGGTGTTCGGCACGCTTACCACATTTGCCTGAAGTGAGTCTTGTGTTCCGTCATTGTTGGCGTCGCCGCCATTGGGTCCTGCTGCTTCGATGTCGTCGGTGATGCCATCACTGTCCGAATCAACTGGCCCTCCCGATGCTGTGGGATCTGGCGTGACGACTAACGCCGCCGTACCGTTGCCCATGTTGGCTGCCATGTAGAGCTTGGCGTTAGCAGCAACAACACCGAGGATGGTTCCGATGTCGCCAATTGGTCCACCCGAAGGAGGGTAGTTGGTGTTGATCCAGAGCTTGGCGATGTACAGCGTGTCGCCGATAGCGACGATAGCGCCATTGGGGGAGAAAGGATCTGTAAAGTTTATATTATCGCCCCCAACTGAAACTCCCAGATCGGTTAACGCGTGAAATGAACCATAGGCCAACTCATGACCACTTGCTGGGTACACTTCCGTTTGCACGCCATCGATCCAGAGCACGCTGTCAGCACCGATGCGCCGACCATCCGGCGAGACGCCGGTAGCAAACTCGCTTTGCCAAAGTGAATTGTCGAGCAGCTCTGGTGTCCCGTTGATCCACTGCGTGGCCATCAGATTTCCAGAGAAGCTGTTAGTTCCAGCAAATTTATTGCTCTGTGCCGCACCTGCGACAAACTGTCCTTCTGCTCCAGGTAGAAGCGCAGTGACAGAATATCCATTATCAGAACTCCAGGAGAAGCCCTGTATGCCTCCCTGGGCAGTGCCAGTAGCAGACATGTCGTTGCGTAATCCTACTACAATCCCTTCTGTAATGCTTTGATTACCCTGCGGATCAAGGTCGGTGGGGTTTGCCAGATTGCTTCGTTGCCAGATGTGCGGCTGACGATCGAGTGTTCCACCCAGGTATTCACCGTTTGGTGAAACGGCAGTGAGAGCCGATGCTAAGCCTGGAAACATAGTCCCAAGTTCCGTTGTGGTCACTGCACCTGCAGGTGTCACTTCGAAGAACACCGCGCTTGCTGACAGAAGTTGATTCGGCGCAGTTGCACGATAGCCCACCACCAACGCATTGCCGTTTGGCAACACCGCTATCTGGCGGATGAAGGCACCGGAGGTGAGAGAATGGACTTCTGTGTTCTGGGCTACGGCCATTGGGGACGACAGAGTCGCCAAACCGATGACCAACAACAAGACTGTGAGCTTGTTCATGGGTTGAACTCCGACGAGATCCGGAATAGCGTTCGCACAGCAATTCATACCCGTCATTGTATAAAGCCTTTCTGGGGATTGTAGGACCGGCGGTGCCCGCGATGCCGTAACCATGCGAACTACGATTGGCAAAGCCCGGCGCAAATGCCACCCGGACATGGTACACCAAATTCGCCCACACATGGGCGTCTTTTTCTCTCCCATCGAACCCTTCGGCAAGCCCTAAAAACTTCGGACGTCCGAAGTTTTTCAATTCGGGAGTGGGGGAGAGGCCGCACCAGACAATTACCCTCCACGACGTGGAAGGAGTCACGCACAGCCGCACCAGGACGCCCACGCTTGACCTATGCGGGATGCGCGGCGCCGGTCGATTGCCAAAGTTAAAGTGGGGGAGCACGGCCTCGAAAATCCGGGGCGTGTTTCGGGGCGGCACCTGATTCGGCCAGGGCGTACGCGTTGCGACATCCTATCGAATACACATCAAATCCGGGACAACGGCTGTCTGTGCTATTGGCGCGTCTTGATCGGTTTATCCAACGGGCTTACGAATTCCCGTGGGTCGAATACGCTCATGATTCCCGTGCCGTCCAACGTCGCTGAGTTCGAAGCGGGCACAATGCCTACACGGGAAGACATCACCGCGACCAACACGTGCGCGAATCGGACCTTCAGATTTCGCGTTATGGCCCAGCGGTGTCGCAAGTGATCGTAAGCGAGGAAAGGACGCGCCGCGCCTCATCGTGAGGCGGTCTTCGAATGCGCTGCCCGCGATCCGTGCAGCGGTACCGAAAGGGGGAGGCTTCGCACCCCCTCCTCAACGTCTGATAATGTATCTTATGTTCCATTTAACTAGATAACTGCTTAGTATATCAAAAATATGATGAATTGTCTATCGCCTGCACTGCTTCGTCGGTGCCTACGCAGGACCGTCTTAAATTCCCGTGTTTGACGATGACGGGATTTCTTTCGTCGCGTCTTTGCGTGACTTCAGGTCTCGCCGTCGCACGGCTGGCGCGCAATTTTTACGCCGCACGCGAAGAAACACACTTCACTTTGATCGCGCGTCGTATCGACGCCAAGAGACATAGTTCGGTCGCTCACACAATTGACCGCGGCTTGGACCACCCGGCGTTGGTGCGCGTCTGACGACGCTTCAGGCGCGACCGGACCGATCCATTTTCCGAAGGCCCCGGCAACGGGCTTGCCGGGCAGATTTACGTCGCGCGACTGTCCGAATACATTTCACATCCCCGTTGGAATCTGTTGAAGGCGATGCTGGCCTGACGTTTTCATCACCGGTTTCCGTGGCCCACGGATGGCTGGTTGCCTTCGCCTGGATTCGGTTTGGCCATTTTGTTTTCCGTGTTTTTCCCTACGGTTTTCATTTCTGTCGCACCCGCTGCGCGTACGGACTGGACTCTACTCCATCAAGGACACTACGCCTGCGGCGTTCCTCCTTGACCGAGCCGTCATCAGTCCGTTATGTGCTTTTGCAGAATAAAAACCTTATATAGGAAAAAACATCATGGAAAAAAACAGACCAACACACGAAATAAAATACGGCGCAGTCAAAGCGGCCATCTGGGCCAATCAGACCGACTCCGGTATCTTCTACAACGTCACCATCACCCGCATCTACAAAGACGGGGAGGATTGGAAATTCTCGGACAGCTTCCGGCGCGACGATCA
>JBGSOE010000315.1:0-2333 GCA_041739295.1 Thiohalobacterales bacterium
CAGACTGAATCAAAACACCCGTTTGGTCTGGGGCGCGAGCTCACGTCTCGATAAAGTCAGTGGTCTTGACTGGTTCAACCGGGATGACAGCATCGACACCCGCCTGCAAAGCTTATTCACCAATGTGGAATGGCAGCCGCAGGAGCAGACCACCGTCAACCTCGGCACCATGGTGGAATACAGCAGCGAGGTTGGCACTCAGGTATCACCGCGCGCCGGATTGAATTATCAGCTCACACCGCAACATGGGCTGCGCGTGAGCGCATCCCGCGCCATCCGCCTGCCGAGCACCTATGAAGGCTATGTCGATGCCGGCGTGCGTCTCGCCGATGGCACCCTGATCGATCAAGTCTATCTCGGCAATCCAGATCTCGAACCCGAAAGCATGCACTCCTATGAAGCCGGCTATTTCGGGCACTTCCCCAACCAGAAGCTGTCACTCGACATCAAAGTGTTTCACGATCAGATGGATGACCGCATTACGCAAGGCAAACGCTATGCCTATGCGCCAGGTGACACGAGTCAGTATTACGTCAATAGCGGCACACTGAGCATCAATGGCGTTGAAGGCTCACTGATCCTGCGCCCGGCCAAGCACACTATGTTTAACTTCAACTATGCCTATGCCAAGGCGAAGGGCACCGCCATCAATTCTTTCAACAACCAGACCACCCTGGACCCAAACCTGATTGAATTCGAGCCATTGGCTGAGGATGTGCCGCAACATACTTACAGCATTTTCGGCATGTACCGACTACCTCATCAGGTTGATGTCAGTGCACTCTACTCCAGCATTGGCGAT
The DNA here is from genome assembly GCA_041739295.1 of Thiohalobacterales bacterium. Taxonomy (GTDB): domain Bacteria; phylum Pseudomonadota; class Gammaproteobacteria; order Thiohalobacterales; family Thiohalobacteraceae; genus JAHJQQ01. Next base: position 803 of record JBGSOE010000315.1, read on the forward strand.
ATGAAATGGCTGGGCGGCGGCGATCGCCTCTATAAACAGGATCGACTCGATCTGCGTATCGCCAAGCATTTCCAGGTCAATCGTACCCATAACAGCATTGCCGTCGTGGTACAGAATGCCTTGGATGAATACACGGAGTTCCGCGATGCAAATGTCTACGACACGCGCACCTATGTGGAACTGACCATCGGTCTGCCCTGAACAAGGAACGTTCCAGACTACCCCTAATCATGCCAAACCCTACCGGCCAAGCCTGTGCCACCTGCCGCCGATCACCGCGTATTGGCGCCGGGCTGCTATGGCTGATCGGATTGATTGGTTTTCTGTATGCCTTAACCGCGCTGGCCGCACCAACACGTGCGCTGATTCTATTGAGCGAGACCGGTGGCGCCTATCATGAGCTGGTAGACAGCCTTGATCAGCAACTCACCACCACGGCACCGGGAGCTGTGGAACTTAAGACACAGTTGGCCCCTGAAAACAGTGAACAGCTGGCGGAGCTGCTTGCGGAACCACCCGCGCTGATCCTAACCGTCGGTATTCGCGCCACTGCGCTGGCACTGCGCGAGGCAGGCAACATCCCCGTGCTGAGCCTGCTGGTACCCTATGACAGTTACAACAGCCTGCTAGACAACACTAAGCGTGGCGATGGCTCCAGTCCAACGCATCACAGCGCCATTTATCTGGATCAACCCCTCGGACGTCAGCTGAATTTACTCACATTACTACTGCCCAGTGCAGTTCACGTCGCCGTCCTGTCTAGTCCAGCTACTCAACAGCATGTTGTTGAACTGAAGCGCCTGTGCCGTGAGCGTGGCCTGCAACTGCACTGGCAGCTATTGGAAAACGACACCAACCCGGTCCCCGCATTGACCAGTCTCATGGAGCAGGCCGACGTCCTGATCGCACTACCAGACCCCAGCATATTTAATCGCAACAGTCTGCAGGCTATTTTATTGACCACCTATCGCAGCGATGTACCGGTACTCGGATTCTCGCAGGCCTATGTACGTGCCGGCGCTTTATCCGCAGTGTATTCCACCGCGCAGCAGATCGGCCGCCAAGCCGGCGAATGGATCGCGGAACTATCAAAAACAAGCAGCTGGCAACTCGGCATACCGCGTTACCCTCGTTACTATTCGGTAGCTGTTAATAACCGGGTGGCGCAATCTCTCAACCTCAGCGTGAGCAATGAAAACGTTCTACTGCATCAGCTACAACAGCTGGAGAACAGGTCACCATGAAAATATCAGGCATTCACAGCCGCATTCTGCTGACCACGCTGCTGCCGACGATTATCATCGCCATCGTCCTGGGCCTCTATTTCATCAATACCCGACTACAGGATCTGCGCGAGTCGCTATTCGACCGTGGCCACGCCATCGCCAACCAACTGGCACCCGCGAGTGAATACGGCGTCTTCGCCGGCAACCATGCCATCCTACGCACACTGGCCGAATCGGCACTGCACGAGGCCGATGTCGTGCGCGTCACTATCCTCGACCGTCAGCATCAGCCGATAGTACAGGTG
>JBGSOE010000327.1:0-2575 GCA_041739295.1 Thiohalobacterales bacterium
ACTGTCCGCTATCGCCGGCACCGCCGTGTTGACGATGGTGGTATCGAGCCCCTCCATGAACAGCGCCACGGCCACGACCCAGGGCAGGTAGGTTTTGACCGTGGAGGGGTTCATCGGTGTGTGTGAGGAGGCCGGTTTTGAACTACACGGGTTAGCTTAGGCCAGGACGGGCTAAGCGGGATGGCCGGTTAGCCTCGACTTCTGACTTCTGATAAGAGTTGACTGAGACTTCCTCGGTACAGCCAAACGACACCGCATATTCCGTACAGCGATAGCGAGGCCGGAAAATTCACGTCACGCATCATTTCCAGCGCCGCGGGATTTTTGAACGACCAATAGATCGCGTAGCAGCCATCAACCGTGACCCAGGTCGCAAAGAGCATGGCAGGCCAGAGCCGCCACGTCCGTTCAAGTATGACGCGCAGGCTCCAGGGTGCCGTGAGATACGCAAGGATCGCCATGATGAAGCTGATCGGGATATCCCAGTCCGGGGCCTGGTAGTAGAAGGAGCCCAGAATCAGCAATGCGATGCCGACCGCAAGCGTGACGAGCTTCCAGGGGCGGCGGTATTCGGTTAGCCATGAATTCATATTATGAATTCCGCTTGTTTCTGGATGGATACGTGATTGCAAGACATAACCCCGTTCGTTCTTATATGTTGTTACTAGCTATACCCCAGTTCATGAATTTCAATGCTTCGGTTCGCCTTGAAAGGATTGTGCTGTTCGCGCCCATGTTGATCGAGCCAGCATCCCTTTACTTCAAGGAAGATTCCCAAAGGCGCCAAGAGACCCACCCCTGTTTCTGAGGCCTTAAGCCATGGCGAGTAAAGGATTGAAGGCTGTTCCTCACGCAATTGGGACTCGACCTCTGATTCATAGATCCATAGCTTTGCCTCGGCGCCGCGGAGTGAAACTAGAATCGAAGACTGGGGCGTGTCGTTTCTCTTGGCTGCAAAGCCAAGCAGTTCCGGTTCAAGGCATGCGAGGAGGCAGCGATTGGCTGCCTCGCCCTTGCAAGTAGAAAGTGCATATTGGCCACGGTAACCCGCCGGGGAGTTGAAGAACGCGTCGTAAGTTGTTGGCGAGACCTTCAGAAGAAACGACGCCCTACTGCAACCGGTGAGAGCTGTCCCGGTGAACCGCTCCCAAGTGAACTCCACCACTTGCGCCTTGGCGACAAGCTTAACTACCTCTGAGAATTCAGAAAGGCTAAGCAGCCGCTGGGCTCTCACGGTGTCTACAGTGTCGGCGTACTGCCAATTGGGCACGATGCTTGGCATGAGCCTCTAACGTAAATTGAACGCCAAATTGCCAAATAATCAGTTCACTCAAGCTGCTTGTATGTCCGATACCACTCCACCCACTTCCCGATCCCATACTCTAGCGTCGTCGCCGGCTTGAAGCCGGTGTCGCGGATGAGGTCGTCCACATCCGCGTAGGTGGCCTGCACGTCACCGTCCTGCATCGGCAGGAAGTTCTTCTTCGCGGTCTGACCGAGCGCGGCTTCGATGGTGCCGATGAAGTCCATCAGCTGCACCGGGGTGTGGTTGCCGATGTTGTAGAGGCGGTAGGGCGCGTGGCTGCTGGCGGGGTCTGGGTTGTTGTGGTCGAAGTCGGGATTGGGCTGGGGGATGCGATCGAGCACCTTGACGGTGCCGTCGGCGATGTCGTCGATGTAGGTGAAGTCGCGCATCATGTCGCCGTGGTTGAAGACGTCGATGGTGCGGTTTTCGAGGATGGCGCTGGTGAACAGCCACGGCGACATGTCGGGCCGGCCCCAGGGGCCGTAGACGGTGAAGTAGCGTAGGCCGGTGGTGGGCAGGCCGTAGAGGTGCGAGTAGGTGTGGGCCATCAGTTCGTTGGCTTTCTTGCTCGCGGCGTAGAGGCTGACCGGGTGGTTGACCGGGTCGTGCACCGAGAACGGGATCCTGGTGTTGGCGCCGTAGACGCTGGACGAACTGGCGTAAACGAAGTGCTTGATGCCGTGGTGGCGGCAGCCTTCGAGCAGATTGGCAAAGCCGACAATGTTGGACTGCACGTAGGCGTGCGGATTCTTCAGCGAATAGCGCACGCCGGCCTGGGCGGCAAGGTTGATGACGGCGTCGAAGTGACCCTTTTCGAACAGATCTTCCATCATCATGCGGTCGGAAATGTCGTCCCTGATGAAGCGGAAACCAGGCCAGGGCTTCAACTGTTCCAGCCGGGCGAGCTTCAGGGCCGAGTCGTAATACTCGTTGAGGTTGTCGATGCCGACGACCTCGTCACCGCGCTTGAGCAGGATTTGCGCGACGTGCATGCCGATAAACCCGGCGGCACCGGTAAGCAGGATTTTCATTGTTTCGTCTCCAGAGTGGCGTCGATTCTAGCATCGCCGCATTTACAATCCTGTGATGCCCACCCTGCGTCTGCTGTTCGACTGGAGTCTGTATCGACTCGCCCTGCTGCTGGCCGCACCGCTGATTCCGCTGCGCCTGCTGTGGCGAGGGCGACGCGAGCGCGGCTATCTTGAACACTGGCGCGAGCGGCTGGCGCTCGGCCCGGCACCCGTGACTGGGGCGCTGTGGATTCATGCG
>JBGSOE010000494.1:0-18264 GCA_041739295.1 Thiohalobacterales bacterium
TCATCCCGATTGGTAATGATCAATAATACCTGCAGTGCATATACATTGCACACCGATGACACAGTCGTTGCAGGCCACTGATAGAGTGAGCAGCTAGGGATTGATAGGTAAATAGCCTCCTGTTGCCTGCAGTGGTGTCGGGTCATCGCCCTGGCTGACCCAAATGGCGAGCGCGTATCGAGTCGCGGCGAGTTCTGTTTTCGGTAGGCTTAGCGTCCAATGCGTGCCTTCACTAGTGGTGCGCGCCAATCCCAGTACTACAAATTGATGCTCTGCCCGTCTGCCCGCATTCTCGCCGGCTTTGATCTGTGTGCTGAGATCCATACCGAGCAGCGCGGCGTTCAAGTGCAAATGCGCAGGAAGCGGCGATAGCGGTTCCAGGTCAGCGATGATTTGTCCATTCTCAACGGCGACGCTGAGTGTACCTATCTGCTTATCGGAAACCGGCAGCGACCGACGTAGCATGAATTCACCGTTGGCGACAAAGGCCGGTGTATACACCGTGCGTTTCGCTTTGTGCGTAGCGTAACTGTGCTGACGTGCGGTGTATGCCGGGTCGGCGTAGCGGTCCTTCCAGCCGATTGCATCCCAGTAGTCGACGTGAAAGGCGAGCGGTATATAGCGTGTCCAAAGTTCAGGGTGTTGCGTGTAGCCGTTGAGATATGCCTCGGCAGGTGGGCAACTACTGCAGCCCTCCGATGTGTAGAGTTCAAGCATCACGGTCTGTGTCGGGCCGCTGACGAATTGCACAGCACTCAATACGGGTGTGGTGCAGAGTAGGCAGCTGAAAATGCCCAGCCACTGAAATGGGCGTGAGACTCGGGGTACGTATATGTGAGAGTACGGCATGGTTCTGATAGACCATGATAATGCCAGAGGGTTCCCAATGATCGGTAAATAACGGGCCGATGCAGCCGAAGTATGCAGTTACATTGGCATCCTGTATCAAGGCGCGTATCGCCGAGTCATGGTGTAGAAACGCCAATTTATCACTAGCGATTTTCCATACGGTTATAGTCGAACAGCCCAGCCTCTACCGGCGCCAGCTGCAAGTTGGCATCTTGCAAGGCGTCGCTATAGGCCCAGAATTGTTTGTGGGTGCGGCGTATCGCATAGCGGTCGGCCAGCGCACGGTAGTCGTCCTCGGAGGACAGGGTACGTAGCGCCGCCGTAAATTCAGGTAGTGCGCTACGGTGCATGACATAGAGCGCATTGGGGTAGGCGCCGATGAAACCCGGCACCACTGTCAGCGTATTTTCATCCGGCAGGAGTTCCGATTTCTCGCCGACCAAATGTGTCACATTGCTGTGGCCAGTGTTGCGCAGCAAGGTGAAATAGCGCGCTGGATTCGCAGGGTCATCCAGGCGCAGGAATACCACTTCGGGGAGCAGCGACAGGCTGCGTCCGCGTACCTCCGCCAAGGTTTTCAGGTCATTACGTAGCGCGGTGTCGCTTACTGTGGACAGATCGAATCGATGATCAAGAATAGGCTCAAGTCGTAACTTGAGCAGTCCATACAACTCAGATTGTGGATCAGCACTGTGATAGTCAATGCCGGATTCCTGGTTGAACCAGGCGTTGCTGCCATAGAGATAGTCCTTCACCGACTGGCTGGCGCCGCGGTACCAGTAGTCGCGTACGCGCTCACGCTGTGTCGATGGCAACAGGGCAATAAAATTGAACTCGCCTTCCATGCGCATGAAGTCCATGTACAGCCGGGAATTGAGCTGATGTCCGGCATTGCCATAGACGTCGTACCCTGCAACCAACAAATAATGAATGCGCTCTAAGAGTGGATAGCCAATCAGCCAAGCCGTTTTGGGCTGCTCTCCTACCAGCCCTTGCACGACCGATGCGCTGTTGTAATGCCGGAAGATGGTGAGCGCTGCGTTCGGATTTTGACCATCGCCGTCCCATACCTGATTCAGTGTCACCTTGGCAGGGGCGTTGAATTTTTGTTGCATGTATTCCGATTTGGCTTGGAGGTAGCGATCCTCGCGATGGGAATAATCCAGCCAAGTTTTCAGGACCAGCGAATCACTGCCGGATTCCGAGGGTAGTCGTAAATTATTGCTTTCACGCGCTAGAAACGCTGCATCGGCTTCGGCACTAAAGGCGCGCGGGTTGACGAAGAACACCCAGAACTGATCTTCGATCACGTCCAGCGCGATCTGTCCACGGCACACGGGGCCTTTAATGAAGCCCATAATGGTGAATTGCGACTGGTCGAGCATGAACCGGTATCGCGCCTCGACTGGCAAGGCTTGGAAGGCGACGAACGGGTTGGCGGCTACATCGTCCGCGTAGGAAGGTATCGCGTCGACGCTATAGTTGGGTGATAGAAACAATGTACGCCACAACGCCATCCGTGCTACGCCCAAGGCATAAGGCATGTGGGTTTTGGCTACCAGTGTCTCGCGCTCCGGTGTCAGTCGGTAATATACCCGCGTGACACCGGGATCGTCATAGGGACGCCGCGTAGCAATTTCACGGGCCGGTTGTCCCGGCGGCGTGCTGGAGCGAATCAGACGAAAGTAATGATTATCCGGATCGGAATCAAAGTGCAGGTGTGCCAGGAACAGATGTTCATAGATATAACGGCTGGATAATTGCTCTTTGAGTGAATCGCCGTTCAGAAATTGCTCCCAGTCGCGTACTGTCTGCGCAACCGCGGTCGGCAAGGGTGCAGGTCCTTCGTACGGCGCGCCTTGTGCCAACCAATTCGCCAGAGTCCTGTGCTCCGCAGCGCTCAATGCGGGGAGACCATAAGGCATGCCCCACTGAGGATAATCGCGTTCGAAGTTATCGAACTCCTCGATGCGGGCACATTGCTGATCTCGGTCCATGGAAAAATCGAACGACTTTGGGAGTACCGTAACGTCCGGAAGCGGATGCCGACGCTTCAAATCCAGCATCCGAAACAGGACACTCCCGGATTCATTGTCCGTGGGCGTCGGTTCGCGTTCATTCAGAACGGGAAAGAATTCGCGGTTGCGCCAGTCGGACGCCGATTGCGCGTCGATGAACAAACGCGTTGGCGCTGTCTCAGTGAGACGCCCGGCATCGTAAACTTTTTGTTTGCTGGCACCGCGCACAACGCCCTCCCAAGCCGTCAGTTTGAGCTGGCACTGGGCGTCGTAACAGGCGTGGCAGACGACGCAGCGACGATTCAGGATGGGCTGAACATTCTGTCGATAAGAGATGCCCTGTGGCATTGTGGCGCGGTCAAAGCGCGTCGGGTCAGGTACACCATGACGTGCATTATATTGCTCAGTCAGCGTGTGTTGCGCCAACATCGTGCAGCCGGCCATCAGGATCAGGGTCAGAATTATCCAGGTTAATCTGATCATGTTGGCATGTCCGTAAGCGCGGTACGGTTTGTATACCGGTTCTCTAATCTGTTTGCAATCGCCGCGATAGCCTTGAGGACTGTAATTATAATGTTGGGTGTTCGTGCAGGTATTGCGTCCGCCAGCACATTTGCCTGGTTAAGTGTTACGCCAGATCGATAAGGCTGATTCAAGTTAGGCCTAGCCCTGCACTTGTATCAGGTTTTCGCAGCGCGCGTTAAGGTAGGCAATGCGTATTCCCTTGAGGTTATCGAGTAGACGCTGGTGAATAATTCATTAAAACCGTTAGGGAACCTCTGATGAATTCGCTGAAGCGGCATCTGCCGCGTTGCGGCCGGGCTCAAAATACGGGGCCGGGAAGCGGCAGACGCCGTGTAAACTCCGTTTGTTACTCGGTGCTATGCATCTCTCCCTGCGGGCCGGCTAGCGCCGTTCTCTCCGCTTCGCTTCGAGTCACCCGTCCGCGCCTTGCATCTGCTCGCTTGATCAAATTAATCAGAGGTTCCTTAATGTTGAATCGCGCTATTATTAGGCGGGTCTATATAACTGATGGTTCCGGGGTGGTGTAATCATGAAGAAGAATCTGTTCCCAGTTATGCTGATTGTGCTCGCGGCCATGCTGGGTGCCGCGGTGTACTGGCAGTGGAAAGAAGGGCAAAGCAGCCTTGATGAGTTGCCGCCGATAGTCGAAGAGGCGGTTGCCCCGAGCGAACCAACCGGGCCACGTTATCCGATTCCGTCTGTGTCTCCAGACAGCAGTGATACAGATATTCAGTCGCCTGATGATGAGCTTGTGCAGGATCCGGTGGCGCCAGATGAGCTGACTGAACCATCCGAGCCAATGCCGACACTGAATGAGAGTAGTGCAGTGGTGACCGATAAATTGTCAGGACTGTTTGGTGAGAACTGGGTGCCTGAGCTGTTTAGGCTTGATGAAGTCATTCGACGTTTCGTGGTGACCATCGATAATCTAACCAACAACAAACTTCCGCAGCAGCATTTATTGGTCAAGCCAGTCACAGGAAAGTTCCTAGTAGCAGGGGAGGAGGATGATCGAGTGATCAGCCCTGACAATGCTGCACGCTACACGCCGTATGTGCAGCTCGCGACGCACGTTGATACCCAGCAACTGGTGGCAATGTACGTGCAATTCTATCCGCTGTTCCAGGAGGCGTATGCAGAGATTGGCAACCCAGATGCATACTTCAATGATCGCCTGGTTGAGGTGATCGATCATCTATTGATGACACCGAGCGTGGATGAGCCGATGCATCTGGTGCAGCCGAAGGTCTTTTTTGAGTATGCAGATCCTGATCTGGAGGCGTTGTCCGCTGGACAGAAGGTGTTGCTGCGCATGGGTAATGCCAATGCTGAACAGATCAAGGTGAAGTTGCGCGAAGTGCGCCAGGCGCTGACGCAGGAACAGCGGTAGCAGTGATCGCCGCTGAAACACCGGGTTGCATTTGTAGGAGCGGGTTTGCTCGCAATTATGATGGTGTCGATGGTGTCCGACAGGCCCAACGAGCGAGGCTAAATAATCAGTGACACCGGACGTTATTGCCCGGGTCCCGGTGCATCTTCAGATGTCGTCGTCGATGCTACCGACGAACTGGCCTCAAGAATGAGCTTGCTATCAACGCCCTTATCCTGGGAGCCATCCGTGGTTCCGATTTTTCCTGGCATGACGCGACTTTCAGCTAGGCCGGCCTGCGTCACCAGCGTCTGAATGATGATATCCGCGCGCTGCTGCGCCAGCGTCTTCAGGTCAGCGTCATCTAACGGGTGCAGTTGCACCAAGCGCTCGAACATCGCCTGATAGTAGTCCACATCCGGACTGGCCTTGCCGAGCAACGCCAGTGCCGGGTTGACCGTTTCGGCGACCCGACCAGTGGTCTTTTCAAACTCTGCCTTGAAGCTGTCAGTTGCCTTGTCGCCGGCGCGTGCTTCCAGCAAGTCTTCTAGTTCACGCTGGGTTTTGGCTTGATCGACGGCGGCGGCAGGGGGCTCTTCATCAGTGTCGAGATTGATGTTCAGGGCCTCAGCCAATTCACGGCGTACCCGTTCCGAGCGTAGCGCCTCGCCATCTGCTTGCGGGTCATAGCGACCGGCAACTGTCAGCCCTAGCTGTGGTCGTTTCTGCAGTGCCAGACCTAACTTCTTGAGTGTTTCGATTTGCGGTGGTTGCAGTTTGGCGCTGCCTGCATCGAAGGCAACGCTGTCCAGCTTTTCCGTACTGCCGCCAAGTAGGCTGCCCAGGGCACGAAACGGCGCGGTGACAATCTTGCCGAGCATGCCGGTAATCGCTTGGCCAATGAGATGGCCGTAACTGAATGTCGGACTATCCACATTACCGCGCACCGGGATTGCGGCGTCAATTCTGCCTTGTGAATCGGTGAGCAATGCAATAGCAAGATCCAGTGGCAGATCAAGCGCATCCGGTGACTCGATATGTTCCCCTAGGGTGAAATTATCGAGCACTATGGTGTTATCACCGGCCAGTTCGCCGTCCTTCACTTTGTATTCCAGATCCAGTGAGAGTTTGCCCGAGGCAATTTTGCGTCCGGCGAAGGTTGCGGTATAGGCGGAGAGCGGGGTCATTTCGATATTGCGGAAGTGGGTGCGGATATCGGTATATTGTTTGGTTGCAAAAGGGCTAAGTCCGCCATCAACCTGTACCGAACCATATTCATCCACGCGTCCTTCGAGTTTAATATTGGCGCGACTCGTCGGTTCAGATGCTATACCCATGATCGAGCCATTGAGATCTTCGATCTTCGCCGCGAACGGCAATACCAGGCTCATGTCGGCGAAATCCACATTGCCCTTTTCGAGACGTATGCGCTCAATCGAGATCGGAAAACTCGTGCTATCGGCATCAGCTTTGGAGGTATCAGCTGCCGGGGTAGTACTATCATGTTTCATGATCTTGCCGAGGTTCAGGCTGCGATCCTTAAACACCAGAATCTTTGCACCGGGTCGCACGGCCCGGAGTTGTTTTATATTCAGACGGTCGGGCGATAGGTTGAATTCGAAATCCTTGGTAGCGAGCGACTGCCAGGATAGAAAGCGATCACCACTGACAGTCTCGTCGATCAGTAAGTTGTCGATATTGGCTGCGCCGCTGAGGTGCAACGCAGGGGCGCTTTTATCCTGAGCGAGCGTCAATTGTGTTGCCATTGAAGCATCGCCCGATTTGAGCGTAAGGGTTGTGTAATGTTCTACCAGCGACTTGAGTGGTTTTAGGCTGATTTTGTCGGCCTTGATGGCGGCATCGACGTGGGAGCCGTTCGGCATAAATGTGCCTGACATGCTGAGTGTGCCGCCCTGTGTGATGTTCGTGGCGGCCTCGAAGTCTGCCGCTTGCGTGTCAATATTACTCAGGTGTTTGATGGTCGCGGACAGTTCCTCAAAATCGTAACGTAGCGCCGGCTGGTAGCGCTGATCTGTGAAGCTGGTGTGGAAGTTCTTGGCGTGTAATGCGGCAAGCTGTAGTTGCCAGAATGTGGTAAGCCGCTGCCGCAACCGCATATCGGTAGCGGGGTTGCTCACTTTGGCTGTGTCGGTGTCTTTAGCGGCGTTATCAGAAGCCGTTTTTAGTGCTTCTATTAAAGTGAGCTTTCCCTGTTTATCGAGAATGAGGTTGCTATTGCCGTCACGCAGTGTCAGTTTCTGTGCATCAATAGTATGACTTTGGGTGTCTACGCGGGCGCCAGAAAGATGGATACCGGCGAGTGCAGCCAATGGCTCTTGCTGTCCGGATTGTTTGAGCGCGATAGCGGACAGCTGTACCTCAAGCTTATCCGCAACGGTTGTCGTTGCTGTGCCAATCGAGGTTGTGATCTGCGTGCTGGCATCGAGGCGCCTGATCGCTAGGCCTAACGGTTGCGTGCGGCTCAGGTCATTCAGCTGGATACCAAGTTTTTCAATTTGCAGCGTATCGAGGCGGATCTGCCAAGGTGTTGAGTCTTCGGTTTTGGGCGTGGTCGAGGGTGTCTCTTGGGCAGCAGTGCCCGGCTTGCCGGGTTTGACTAATCTCGCCCAATCCGTGGTGCCGGCTTTTAAAACTGTTGCGGCGATCTGGCCATTGCGCGCAGAGACCTTGGAAAAACTCAGTTCGCGGCGTGTGAGATCAAAATTACCTCCGCGGGCCGCAAAGCTTTCCAGGTTCAATAGGCTATTCTTCATGCCTGTTTCAGTCAGATCCAGGCCTGTGGCGTTGAAAAAGATGTTTTGCAATCCGAGCTGGGATTGGCCCTCGCTATAGGCATAGTTGTAGCGAGTGTAGAGTTCGAGCACGCCTTTAGGTGTTGCGATGCGCAGTTGATCTTGCAGGAATGTCCAGAGAGCGGTGGGTTTGAATCCGCTGATGTATAACTCGCCGTCTGATTTGATGGGCTCGAGTGATATTTCACCTCGCCATACCAGTCGACCACCTTCGGGTAACGTAGCGATGATGGCATAAGGACTGCTCCGCTCCGGGAGCGTCGATAGGTTCTGCAATTCAAGATTGATCGGCGCGAGTGTGGTGCTGGCGGGGGCTGCCAGAGACTGATCGCTGTAGTTGAGTTTCCCGCCGCTGAGTTGGGCGTGCTGCAGTAGCAAACGCACGGGTGCCGCCGAGGCATTTGCGGGATCTTCACTGACAGGAAAGGCATCAGCCAATTTGGTTAGATTACTGCGGCCGGTTTTGTCGATGGCCCAGTGCAGATCCAGCTCAATGATCTGCAGGTCGGCTAAGGTCCAGGCCCAGCGCAGCAGACTGGAGGTTTCAAAATCGACGAACAGGCGCTGGGCAGTGGCGATAGGCTGACCATCGGCTTCCTGCAAAGTGAAGTCATTGACCTCGATGCTGAACAAGAAGGGATTTACATATACCTTGCCGACGCTGGCCTGGCGCTGAAGTTGTTCCTGCGCATAGGCAGGCACGTAGCGTTCGATCAGATACGGTAGCAACAGAAAGCCGACCAGCGCATAGATAACCAGCACTGCTGCTGCAATCAATAACCGTTTGTTGCGGAACAGCCGGGTGATGACCTGGTGCATTGTAGTCTGGATTCAGTCCGAGGGTGGATGGGCGGCTAGAGCAATTAGCGTAAATCGCCCGTATTAGCAGCCGGCACGAGTATCCTAACAATCTGGCAGCGGAAAATGAATCGTTGGTGCAGGCAGGTCAAGGTGCAACAGGGCTGCGCGCCCGGAAAAGGGCTGGTTATACATTCGTCGGGAGAGGGGGCGGACAAAGTCGGCTCGGCATTGCCGTGAAACCGTTTCTCCGCCCCCTGGCGCGTCTAGGGCAGTTGATCAGTTAACCCAGTTCGGCGCCTTCTTGGCATCGTCGTGGCGTAGTCCGCGCACCTGGAAGATGATGTCTTCGGTGATCTGGACCAGATCTTCACGCATCGACGCCAGCGAGTTCAGGCCGGACAGCAGCTGGGTATTGCTCACCAGGTCGGCGCGATGCTCCGGCTCGACAGGTAGCAGCGGGTTCCCGGACAGGAAGCTCTGCAGGTGGCCCGAGAAGGACATCAGCAGCTCGATGTCGCTGTAGGTGATGGACTTCACGCCGTCCAACGTAGCACGGAACTGTTCCATGATACTGACCATGTTGCTGGTCAGGTGGCGAATCTGCGGTACCACGGTCGACATGGATTCGAGGCCAGATCGAAGTGCAAGTTCGTTGTTGATGATGAAGTTACGTAACAGTTCTAAATTCTTTTTCAGCTCTTCATATACGACTGCGTCCGTCATGTTGAATCATCTCCTCAGCTTATTGGAATTATTAACAGCCCATGTCAGACGTCGTGCTGTTGCGGCTCGACGCCGCGCGCAACTTTACAGAATGGTAAGGCGCATGGCAATGCGTTTTAACAGGGTTTTTGTAGGCATTACGGTATAGTTTTGGTCAGCGATTGTAACTCGGCCGAGAACTATTTTATGAACTGGTCTTTCTGCGGGCGACGCATGAGCCATGTGTAGAACGCGATTTGAAAATGGATAGTCTGCAGACGCGAAATGATAATGCATTTTTGCTGACCGATGGATTGCAGGTCGGCTATGCGCGTTATGGCCGTGCCGGTGGTGCGCCGGCATTTTATTTTCATGGGTTGCCCGGTTCGCGGCGCGAAGCTGCACTGCTGCATCAGGCCTGTATCGCGGCGGATGTGGATCTGGTTGCGCCAGAGCGCTCCGGTTATGGCATGTCGGACCCGCTGCCATCAGCTATGCCCGGTGATCGGCATAGGCGGTGGACCGAAGTGATTTCAGCTTTGGCGGATCATCTCGCATTTGATCGCTTTTATATCATCGCTATCTCGGGCGGCGCGCCATATGCACTCGCCTGTGCCAGCGCCATGCCTATGCGCGTCCGGGCAACCACGATCTGCTGCGGACTTGGCGATATCACGCGCACGGAGTTGCGGGCGGCAATGGGCGTCATCTCGCGCCTGGGGTTTTTCATGGCCGAGCGGGATCCCGCATTCCTGAAATTGACTTACGGAAATGTGGCAACCGCTGCAGCGCGACTAGCACCTGGGCTGGCGGTAGATGCGATGTGTTGGCTCAATCGCAAGGTCGATCGCATTGCGTTGCAGCCTCCGTCGATCAAGGTGATCTTCACGGACAATTTGCGTGCGGCCTTCGAAAAGGGAGCGAGGGGTGGAATCGCAGATCTGCAGGCTGCTACAGCTGGTTGGGCATTCGATGTATCGCAGATCCAGTCATTGCAGCTATGGCATGGGGATTGTGACAGCGTCGTGCCACTGGGTCACAGCGAATGGTTAGCCCGACAGATTCCAGCAGCCCGCTTGAGGATCGTCTCTGGCGAGGGCCATTTCTCGCTGCCGGTACGATATGCCACTGATATAGTGCAGGCGCTGGTGAGTGAATTTCCTCTGTAAGCGAGTTCCAACACGGTCAAAGATTGCACCGGACACGGGCAATGTTATCAAGCTATAATTTTGAGCCTTGCTGCTAATCAAGTAGTCAGGCGCTAACGTCACCCAACCTAGCCTGCTTACCCACACGAATCCGCGTTGAGCCTATTTAATTAACCGCCAAGGACGCCAAGAATATCAGGTTGAAAAATCTTATACTTGGTGGTTTTACATTAAGGAACCTCTGATTTATTACTAAACCGTCATTCCGGCGCAGGCCGGAACCCATGTGATTCAAGGCACTAGATTCCGGCCTGCGCCGGAATGACGAATTATTCAGAGGTTCCTTAATTAACTTGGTGTCCTTGGCGGTTCAAATAGCTTTAGTTGGTCTTGGTGCCTTGACGGTTCATACATTTAGATAGCAAGGTAAATTTTCATGCACTTCCGTTCCCGTTACGCCGGCCTTATTGAACGTTACCGCGATCGTCTGCCGATCCATGACGACACGCGTATCATCAGTCTTGGCGAAGGCAATACGCCGCTGATCCGCTTGAGCAATATTCCGCGCGCGATCGGCAAGGAAGTGGATATCTACGTTAAATGCGAATGGATTTAAGTCCGTACGACTCATGCCAAACACCGATCATCAATCTCAATCGGTCGCCATCATCGGCGCCGGCCCCGCGGGGCTCATGGCCGCCGAGATCTTGTGTCAGGCCGGTGTGCGCGTGGACATTTATGATGCTATGCCGTCAGTCGGACGCAAGTTTCTGCTCGCGGGAAAAGGCGGTCTGAATATCACCCATGCGGAACCCTATGCGGATTTCGTTGCGCGCTATGGAACGCAGCGTCAGCATATTGAGCCGCTGCTCAAAAGCTTTGGCCCCGCTGCGCTTCGTTCCTGGGTACATGAATTGGGCATAGAGACTTTCGTGGGTAGTTCCAATCGCGTATTCCCTCGAGAGATGAAGGCTGCACCATTGCTGCGTGCGTGGCTGCATCGTTTGCGTACGGCGGGCGTTCGTTTGCATGTGCGGCACCGTTGGGTGGGTTGGACTACCGAGGGGGCGTTGCGTTTCGAAACACCGCGCGGTGCCATCAGCGTGCAGCCCGATGCGACTTTGCTTGCGCTGGGTGGTGGAAGTTGGGCGCGACTCGGGTCAGATGCCGCCTGGGTTCCGCTACTGGCAGAGCGCGGTGTAGAGATTGCGCCGCTGCGGCCCGCGAATTGCGGTTTTGACGTCGGCTGGAGTGAGTACGTCCGGTCGCGTTATGCAGGGCAGCCGGTCAAGTCCGTGGCGATCAGTCACACGGATGTTGACGGTCAAACACTATCTCAGTTGGGCGAATTTATGCTGACTGAAACCGGCGTGGAAGGCGGTCTGATCTACGCCTTGTCCGCACGTTTGCGCGACAGTATCGCCGCAACCGGTAGTGCCCTGATCCAGCTCGATCTTGCGCCTGGACGTGATCTGCAGCGCCTGACTCATGATCTATCACGTCCACGCGGTCCGCAGTCCATGGCTAACTATTTACGCACGCGCGCCGGTATCGAGGGTGTAAAGGCAGTATTGTTGCGCGAGCAGGTTCCCGCCGAGGCATTTGCAGAGCCACAACAACTCGCGGCTGCGATCAAGGCTGTTCCCTTGGAACTATCAGCGACACGTCCATTGGACGAGGCGATCAGTAGTGCGGGGGGGGTGACCTTTGACGCACTTGATGAGCGATTTATGTTGCGCGCGTTGCCGGGAGTGTTTTGTGCCGGTGAGATGCTCGATTGGGAAGCTCCGACCGGTGGCTATTTACTAACGGCCTGCTTTTCAATCGGTCGCGCGGTTGGTATGGGTATGCAGCAGTGGCTGGCTAGGGGTGCCGTGCGACTTAATGATAGTTGTTAACAGTTGTTTACAGTAAAACAGGGAAGTGCACCCTTACCAATAGCGTATGTATTGAATGCATGAGTTACCCTGTGTGCCCCTTCTATATAAGGCTGCAGAGGGTTTTTGAGCTGATGTTAGTGGAAGCGGCATTCCGGATAGGTAAAGAGCCTTGTTGTAACCCGGGTTCCTCTGCAGACTTGAATTTTGTTGATAATTAACTGATGACGCACAATCGCGAATCCCCATCTTACCCTTACCCGCTGGGCCTGATTACCGGGCTAACAATCCTGTATGTGCTGACGGCGAAGCTAGGGTTGGCCATATCGGTGGTCGGTGAAAATGTGACCTTCATCTGGCCGCCGACAGGCTTGTCGTTAGCGGCTTTGATGATCTTCGGCTACCGACCTTGGCCGGGTGTTGCATTGGGCTCATTCATCGCCAATATGCTGACTTCGGTGTCTTTACCCACTGTAATCGGTATTGCGACCGGTAATACGCTAGAGGCAGTCGTTGGCGCCTATTTGCTGAACCGCTACGCGGGTGCCGATGGTTTCGCACTGGATCGCGTGCGTGGTGTGTTTGCGTTAATCGTGTTGGCTGCGGGTTTCAGCACGATGGTCAGCGCAACGCTGGGTGTCACCTCACTATGTGCCGGCGGTGTCGTATCTTGGTCCGATTTCGCCACGGTCTGGCGGGTGTGATGGATGGGTGACGCCATGGGCAATCTGGTGTTCGCCCCGGCCTTGCTGGTGTGGCGACGCGGCGCCGATTTGAACTGGTCATTGTATAAGTTGGCTGAGGTCTTGCTGCTGTTGTTGGCGCTGGTGCTGGTTAGTGCATTGGTATTCGGCGAATGGTTCTATTCGCTATTGGGCCTGCAACCCATGGCATTTACAACCTTCCCGCTGATTGTATGGGCGGCGTTACGCTTCGGTATAAGAGGTGCCGCGCTGGCGACCTTGCTGGCAACGCTGCTGGCATTGGGATGGACACTGACTGGATTAGGACCGTTTGGCGAGATGTCGATGGCCGATCGGCTTTTCTTGCTGTGGTTGTATGCCAACACGGTAGCAATAACCGGTTTGGTGCTGGCGGCATCCTTACAGGAGCACGCAGTTGCCCAACTGCAATACCGCTCATTGATTCGTCAATCATCGGACGGGATATTCATCTTTGACACTGGCACCCGGCAATTGACCGAGGCCAATCCGAAATTTCTGAATATGCTGGGGCGGACTGAGCCTGAAATCGGACATCTGAGTCTCAGTGACATACTGCTTGAAGGTGTATCAGACATCATTGAAGCCATTGAGAGAGCGTTGGCTCGTCCGCAGCATGCGCTCATTGAATGTCGTTTCCGGCATGCTGATGGATCATTAATTTCCAGCGAAATCGCCGCGTCTGAGGTCTATGTTGGCACACGGCGGTTGATCATGGTATCCGCGCGCGATATTACAGAGCGCAAGCGGGCCGAGGAGCAGATCCGCCATCTCGCGCAGCATGATGGTTTGACCGATCTGCCGAATCGTCTGCTATTACAGGACCGGCTTGAGCAGGCATTATTGCAGACGCCACGCAGCACGTCGCAATTGGCATTGCTGTTTATTGATCTGGACCGATTCAAGAACATCAACGATACCCTGGGCCACGCTATCGGAGATGAGTTGCTCCAAGCCGTAGGCCGGCGCCTGCATGAATGCGTGCGGCTGGGTGATACGGTGGCAAGACAGGGCGGTGATGAATTTGTGATCGTGGTGCCGGGTATGCAGCAGGCTGAAGATGCTGCGCAGGTGGCGCGGCAGGTAATTGATGCCATGGCTAATCCGTTCGTCATTCGCGAATACGAGCTGCATGTGTCGCCCAGTATCGGCATCAGCGTCTATCCGTTAGACGGTGATAACGCGCAAACGCTGATGAAAAATGCCGATACGGCCATGTACCAGGCGAAACTTACCGGTGGTAACGCCTACCGGTTTTACGCGACCAGCATGAATGCCAATGCCTACGAACGTTTGGTGATGGAAAATAACCTGCGTGGTGCGCTTGAGCGAGAAGAGTTCATTCTGCATTACCAGCCACAGGTAGATATTATTTCGGGGCGAATTATTGGGATGGAAGCGCTGGTGCGTTGGCAAGATCCTGTGCAGGGGCTCGTGCCACCGGATAAGTTCATCCCGTTGGCAGAAGAAACGGGCCTCATCGTGCCAATCGGCGAATGGGTTTTGCGCGAAGCCTGCAGGCAAGGCAAGCGCTGGCGCGATGCCGGAGCAAGCGATTTGCGCATTGCAGTAAACATCTCCGCGCGACAGTTCTGGCGCGGTAATCTGCTGGAAACGGTCGAAACCGTTCTGCGGGATTTGGGTGTTGAGGCAAGCATGCTGGAACTTGAATTGACGGAAAGTATTCTTATGCGCGCTGAAGCCGAGACCGTGGAGTTGCTTAATAAATTCAGCAAACGCGGCATCACCATCTCCATTGATGATTTCGGCACGGGTTACTCCAGCCTCAGCTATCTAAAACGCTTTCCGATTAACAAACTCAAGATAGATCGTTCCTTTGTGCGTGATATTCAGGAAGACGTTGACGATGCAGCCATTGTGACGGCCATTGTGGCAATGGCGCGTGGCTTGAAGTTGCGGGTTATTGCGGAAGGTGTGGAGACGCCGTGGCAGCTGGCATTTCTGAAATCTATTGGTTGTGATGAGATACAGGGCTATCTGATCAGTCGGCCAAAAATAGCTGCAGACTGTGATCCAGTCTCGGTGGTGAAAGCATGACCACTCACAGCAAGGCCATTGGCTACCTGCTCTGGATCTTCGGCTGTATGAGTGCGCATCGTTTTTATGTTGATTCCCCCACCCCAACACTCTCCCGGAAGGGGGCGGGAGCACGTGGGGCAGCAGCAGTAATGCCTCGTCCAATTTATCGTTACCAGCAATCAGCGATCTTATTCTGCGACTATGTTTGTCTGTGCTATTGCCCTAATTGAGTGCTGCCTGCACTCGTCAGTTGCAGAATGGCCCGCCCGCGAATCGCCCTGATCAGCCCAATCTACTGTTGTGCCTAGCATTTTCAGTTTGGCATACACATTGCTAATGTTCTCTGCAGGGGATCGTGAATACGGGGAGGCACTTTTATGCACAAGCAACTCGTTACGGTAGTGGTGGGCGCAATGCTGTTTTCATCCGCGCAAGCGGCAAGCACAAGCAATACGACCAAGGCGGGGCTTGGCCCCGTTAAGTTCACCAGCAGTTATATCACCGTTCAGGCTGGAGACCATCAGGCGACATCTCCGCGGCCATCTGCGCTGCTGCTGTTGAGCGTTGGCCTGTTTGGGATTGTAGCGGTCGCGCGTAGAGAGCCTACCTAAACCGCATCTCTACTGACCTTAAGAATAGATTACCCGCAGGGAGTGGACTGCTTGCCGGCCCCGATGAGCTGATGCGCTTATCTGATTGATATGGTTTTCCCCCAAATGTCAGGGTGTCACTTCTTGTGCCCCCCACACCGGCGATGCCGTTATACTTATGAAGAGGGCTGCTTGATGCCCGATACGTAGGTAGGCAAAGCCATGTCCAGTAACACTGCAAACGACGAAATAACCCGCCTGATAGCCCAACGCGATGAGCTGCGTGCGAGGATCGATGCGATTAACGCCGATTTCCGTCAGCGTCTGGACACAGATTCGGAAGAGCGTGCCATTCAGCTGGAAAACCGCGAGGTCCTCGAGGGCATCGCCAACGCGGCGGCTGAGGAGCTAGCGCGAATCGATAAGCGCTTGGCGGAACTGAAAGGTCGCTAGGTCTAACCTCAGTGGCAACATAATGGCACTGCTGTCCTGGTGAATACCGTAATGTGCACAGCATTTTTATCCGCCTGCTTTAGGTCTATATAAGGAGGGTGTAAGGCGGATTTCCGCATTACGTATTTGCCGGTTACGGCAAGGAGATCACTATGAACCATTCCGATCAGGTGCCGGATACTACGGTCCACGATTTCAATGCGATCAATTATGTAGGAGTGGAGAATCTGCCACGTGAAGGTGTGCAGAGTCACCGCTTGCACGAACCAGAACAGATGATCAGCAGCATCGATCCCATCACGGGGCGTGACATCGATGATCTGGCAGGACGGCCGTATCTGGTCGATGGCAATATCACCATGTATTTCGAGACCGAAGAGACACGCCAGGCCTATATCGACGAGCCGATCGATCATCCTTTCCATCTGGTAGACAACCCCTACGACGAAGGTATCGATGAGGGCTGATCCGCGTTTCCCGCCCGTGTATAGATACTATCTGCAACGCACGCTTTAGCAGGGTATTCCGGTAGTGCATTAGGATACGCGGAGAGTGCCGTTGAGCGGCTGCCTGCCACAGTGCTTGCTGTGGCAGGTTGCAGAATAGCCATCTTCCTTACCGGATCAACACTGCGTCCTTTCGTTTGCTCCATATAGGTCGGGTCCAGGCCAGAGGCCGCGCCCGACGATTCTTCTCGATTGCCGCTGACACTGAAGCCAATGATTATCAACTCCCTCAAGGGCGCCCAAGACCTGCGCGCAACCTGAGCAGTGAGTTCCGTTAGCCCCCACGTAGGTCTGGCTCAGATCGAATGCCGCGCCTGACATATCTTCTGTTGAAACAAATTCTCCTGAATGAACTCCTGAATGCGACTGCGGTCCGTGCAATGGGCGGATGTAGGGGGCGAATCGGTGCAAAGGTTGATAGCCAGGCGCGTCACGGCAGCGGTGATGTGCGAAAATGGCCGCGATAGTTTGCGCTGGCCTTGTAAAAAATCAGCGAATTACCCGCCTCAGGATGGCACGCTCATGACCGGAATGCGCACGGACAACAACCGAGATATCGCTCAGACTTTAAGACTGGCCCAGGCGCCGGGCCGGACGTGGCTGCGTTGGCGTTGGGCAGGGTTGGCGCTGTTGATCTTAGTGGCCGCGGGACTGTTGTTTGCGCGCGGTAGCGGTACGGCCAGCGCCCCGGAGTATCAGACCCAGGAAGTCCGGCGTGCGGATCTGACTGCCATGGTGACTGCCACGGGTAATTTAGAACCGACCAATCAGGTCGATGTGGGTATCGAGGTGTCCGGTACTATCTCCAACGTTGAGGCGGACAATAACGATCAGGTGCAGATCGGCCAGGTACTGGCACGTCTGGATACCAGCAAGCTCGATGCACAGTTACGCAAATCCACCGCGAGTTTGGCGTCGGCGAAGGCGCATGTGGAGCAGATGCGCGCTACGCAGACGGAGTCCAGTAAGAATCTGAAACGCCTGCGCCGCATCCGCGAGATCAGTGGCGGCAAATTACCTTCTGATCAGGAATTGGATGCGGCCGAGGCGACCTATGCGCGGGCGCAAACCGAAGTGGCCAGCGCACTGGCGGCGGTCGCCGAGGCCGAGGCGACGCTCAAGCTCACTCAGACGGATCTCGACAAGTCGGTCATACGTTCCCCCATCAATGGCATTGTGTTGGTGCGCGCCGTTGAGCCGGGTCAGACCGTTGCGGCCTCGTTTCAAGCGCCGGTGTTGTTCACACTGGCAGAAGATCTCACCAAGATGGAATTGCAGGTGGATGTGGATGAGGCCGATGTTGGCCAAGTACATGCCGGGCAGATGGCGACTTTTACTGTGGATGCCTACCCGCAGCGAGAATTTCCTGCGCAGGTTATGCAAGTGCGCTATGGCGCGCAGTCTGTTGATGGTGTGATCACCTACATGACTGTGCTGAACGTCGACAATTCAGATATGGCACTACGTCCAGGTATGACCGCCACCGCCGATATCGTCGTCGAGAAAGTCGAGTCAGCGTTGTTGGTACCCAATGCCGCATTGCGCTTCACACCACCTGTGCAAGCAACGCCGGCTGAAGGCGGTAGTGTGCTTGGGAAACTGGTGCCACGACCGCCACGCGCAACCCCCAAGCTGCATGCGACTGCGAGCCCCGATAAAACGGCGCAACAGGTTTGGGTATTGCGTGATGCTGTGCCTGTGGAGGTTCCTATCCAGGTGGGCGCAACAGACGGCATGTTCACTCAAGTGTTATCCGGCGATCTCGAGCCGGGTATGGCCGTGATTGTCGATACTGTAAGTAAGCTCGGAAAATGACGGAAGAGTACCGAAGTGAAAATGTAGGGTGTGGTG
>JBGSOE010000336.1:0-4764 GCA_041739295.1 Thiohalobacterales bacterium
GCGCCGGAATGACGGTTTAGTAATAAATCAGAGGTTCCCTAAGTCTTTCTAACGAGATTAACGTACAGCGCATTAGCGCGATGTAATGCCCCGTGTGGGCGTGGTGACAGTCTCGCAAAATATTCGGCGCATTACGGCCTTCGGCCTATTGAGCATTACATGATGGCATGACATAGACATGACATAGATATGCTCGAGTTGAGAACTTCGCCACCCTCTCCCCTACCCTCTCCCGCCCCGTCGGGAGAGGGGTTATCTCCTCTCCCCGCTTACGGGAGAGGGTTTGGGAGAGGGGAGTTTGTGTCATCCCAATGGGTAATGATCAATAATATGCCCTACGTCATATTGAAATCTGGTCTTACACAGTGGTCACTAATAATGGCTACAATTGGGTATCCGCCATTCATGTATATGCAGGAATAACCGAGTTGGGCTGTAGTGTTAAATACTGACTCCTGAGTAACACATGCAGATCTGGGTCGATGCCGATGCCTGCCCGGGCGTCATTAAGGAGATCCTGTTCCGTGCGGCTACGCGCACCCAGGTCATGCTTACGCTGGTGGCTAATCAGGCGCTGCGCGCACCGGCCTCACCGTACATCAAAACACTACAAGTACCGTCCGGCTTCGACGTTGCCGACAACCGCATTGTCGAGTTGATGGAAGCCGGCGATTTAGTCATCACTGCCGATATCCCGCTGGCGGCTTCGGTCATCGAGAAAGGTGGCTATGCACTCAACCCGCGCGGCACGCTATATACAGAGGAAAATATCCGCGAAACGCTGTCGCTGCGCAATTTCATGGCTGATCTGCGCAGTAGCGGCGTCGAGACCGGCGGCCCACCGATCTTCACTCAACGTGACAGGCAATCCTTCGCAAATCAACTTGATCGTTTACTGGCGCAAAAATGAACGGATATCTGACCGGCACGCACGGTTGAACTTACAACCCAGGTTGTTAGGCTAGGGGACAACACGAAGCCAATGGATGTAATCATGATCAAAAGCACCATCAAAGATTTTCTCCGCCTCGAATCCGCCAGCGGCCTACTGCTGGTCGCAGCCGCCATCCTGGCCATGATCGTGGTAAATTCGCCGGCCAAATCTCTGTATGACGGCTTGCTTGATATACCGATTGCAGTGCAGATCGACAGCTTCAT
The DNA here is from genome assembly GCA_041739295.1 of Thiohalobacterales bacterium. Lineage (GTDB taxonomy): Bacteria > Pseudomonadota > Gammaproteobacteria > Thiohalobacterales > Thiohalobacteraceae > JAHJQQ01. Next base: position 1,159 of record JBGSOE010000336.1, read on the forward strand.
CATCGCCAAGCCGCTGCTGTTGTGGATCAATGATGGCTTGATGGCCGTGTTCTTTTTTTTAGTAGGCCTGGAAATTAAACGCGAAGTCCTGGACGGTGAACTGTCCAATCCACAGCAGATCGTACTCCCTGCAATCGCGGCAGTCGGTGGCATGGCGATACCCGCCGCGGTCTACATCCTGTTCAACATGAATGATCCGGTTGCCATGCAAGGCTGGGCGATTCCGGCCGCGACCGACATTGCCTTCGCCCTCGGCGTTCTGAGTCTATTGGGTGACAGGGTTCCGCCTGCGTTGAAATTGTTCCTCTTGACGCTCGCCATTATCGACGACCTAGGCGCAATTATTATTATCGCCGTGTTCTACACCAGCAGTATATCCGCGACATCGCTGCTGGTTGCCGCAGGCTCGATCGTGGTCCTGTATCAGATGAACAAACGCGGTGTTGTGAGCGTCGCCAGTTATCTGCTGGTTGGCCTGGTACTCTGGGCAGCGGTACTAAAATCAGGTGTGCATGCCACTTTAGCGGGCGTTTTGCTGGCCTTTTTCATTCCCTTACGCGCACCCGGCGATGCGTCTCAATCCCCCTTGCGCGACCTCGAACATGATCTGCATCCCGCCGTCGCCTTTGCCATCCTGCCAATCTTCGCCTTTGCCAATACCGGCATATCGCTGATCGGGCTGACACCGGCCGATCTGCTTGACCCGATCCCGCTCGGCATTGCAGCTGGCCTGTTTATCGGCAAGCTGCTGGGAGTGTTCGGCTGCGCCTGGATAAGCATCAAATCCGGTTTGGCTGAATTGCCTGACCGCTGTACGTGGCTGGATCTATTCGGTGTGTCGGTGCTGTGCGGTATTGGATTTACCATGAGCCTGTTCATCAGCTCTTTAGCTTTCGAACAGGCCACACACGATATCGCCGATGAACGGCTGGGCATTCTGGCCGGCTCGTTGCTATCTGCTGTGATCGGCTATGCGATCCTACGCTACAGCCTTGGCAGAAAGACCATGGACCAAGGGAACGCCAATTAATCAGAATGCAGCCATTTCGGTGCATGCTGGATTGAAAAATTTATCCGATATGCCTGACAGATTCAGCCCGGCGGCCAGTTCATGTGACGTCCGCCCAACAGATGCAGGTGGATGTGGAACACACTTTGACCTGCCTCACGGTTGCAATTCATAACGGTGCGATAACCGCGCACGTCGATCCCGTCATCTTTGGCAACCTTCTGAGCAGCCAGATACAGCTTGCCGATCAGTCCAGCCTGATCCGGCTTTAAATCGTTTATGGTCGAGATATGCATTTTTGGGATGACCAGCACATGGGTCGGTGCCTGCGGGTTGAGATCGCGGAACGCCAACACGTCATCGTCTTCGTAGACGGTATTGGGCTTAATCTCACCGGCCACCATTTTGCAGAACAGGCAATCACTCATAGTGCACCTCAGCTTGGTTCGTTGAATGTATCGCTGATTGGAATTTAGCGGCTATGTCCGGTGAGTACAACGCACCGGCCTTTGGTACTACCAAAGATAAACGACTAGTAATCCCCTCTCCCCTTGCGGGAGAGGGTTAGAGAGGGGTTATCGGAAAGTAGATCACCCTCTCCCTGGCCCTCCCCCATCAAGGGGGAGGGAATCTTTCCGTATAGACTCGCTCCACATGCATATATGCGCATATATGCGTGCCTGCATTGCTAGGACACTTGGATTGCTAGATCAGAAACGACTCCCGGGCTGACTGGAGTCAGATGAAGTAATCGACCTGCTTGCCGCGGTTGACATCGGGTTGGATCAGTTCGCGGGTATTGCTGAGATAAGCGCCGACGACACGGCCCGCAGTGCCCGGATTGGCACGTGAACCTGGATTCGGTACGTCTTCGTAGGTAACACCATCGAATAGACGACTGCCGAGATAGTCACGGGTCGAACTGTATTGGTAGGCGCTGCTGCGTTGGCGTTGCAGGACTTCGCCCTGCACGACTTTCTCGACCGACTCACGCACTGGACGGGACGTGGCCACTTCGCTCACCACTTCCAGGATGCGCTCACGCGCACCCCGATTCCCGGCGGGAACCGGGTAGCTGGAATACCCAGAGCTGGACAGACGTGAGATATCCATTCAATCCCTGACCTCATGTAGCAATCACAACTTATGTGATTGCAATAGGTTACGACTCCTAGTTAAAGCTCCTGGCGACCTGCAAAGGCATGCGAGAGCGTGCCGCCGTCGATGTATTCTAGTTCACCACCCAGCGGTACGCCATGTGCGATGCGGGTAGCGCGTATGCCGCGGGCCCGGGCCATCTCGGCGATGTAGTGAGCGGTGGCCTCGCCTTCCACCGTCGGATTGGTCGCGAGTATCAGTTCGCGCACCTCGCCATCGGCCAAGCGAGATTCCAGTTGCTCCATGCCCAACTCACGCGGGCCTATACCGTCCAATGGCGACAAATGCCCCATCAGCACGAAGTATTGACCACGATAACCGGTCGATTGTTCCAGTGCCGCGACGTCAGCGGGAGATTCCACCACACAGAGCAGCGCGGCATCGCGGCTGGCGGAGGCACAGAGCCCGCATAGCCTGTCTTCGCTGAGGGTGCGACAGCGCGAGCAATTACCGACCTTATCCATGGCCTCGGTCAACGCCTCGGCCAGACGGCGTCCACCGGCGCGGTCACGCTCCAATAGGTGATAAGTCATGCGTTGTGCCGATTTGGGGCCTACGCCGGGTAAACAGCGCAGCGCCTCAATCAGACGTTCGATCCGCGGGGAATGCGCCATTGTTGGAAAATCAGAACGGCAGCTTGAATCCGGCCGGCAGATTAAGACCAGCGGTCATCGAGGCCATGCGCTCCTGGCTGGTGGAATCGATCTTGTGCACCGCATCGTTAATGGCGGCAGCCACCAGATCTTCCAGCATGTCTTTATCGTCACTCAGCAGACTGGGATCGATGCTCACACGACGCACCTCGTGACGACCGTTCATGATCACGCTGACCATGCCACCGCCGGACTGGCCAGTGATCTCCGCCTTGGCGAGCTCTTCCTGCAGCTTCTGCATATTTTCCTGCATCTGCTGCGCCTGCTTCATGATGTTGCCTAAACCGCCTTTCATTTCCTGATCCTCACTTTGCAATATGTTACTTAATAGACCTGACTCAAAGTCGTTGCGTTACTGTCGGGCGCGCGCCTGCGGCGCTGAACCCGACCTACATCTGACCTACATCTATTCAATATCAATCTACCGGACGCACCGTGTCACGTTGTACCTGTGCGCCGAAGGTCTCTTCCAGGTTGCGGATGTTATCGTCTTCGGCAATCGAGCGCTCTGCGGCCTGCTGACGCTCACGGGCCAGCCGGGCCTGGCGCTGCGCGGGGGTCTCTTCGCTGGCCGCTTCGGCATCGATGCGCAATTTTATCTCGCGCCCGAACTGTGTGTTCAACGCCTCGGCCAGTTTTTTCTCCAACGCCGGGCTGTGGAGATGCGCATGCGCGGGGTCCAAACGCAGATGCACGAGCGCTTCACTCTGTTCCGCCAGAATGCAGTTCTCGGCCAGCTGGCGCACCATGCCGCGCAACTGCAAAGCGTCGATCAGCGCCGGCCAG
>JBGSOE010000348.1:0-1747 GCA_041739295.1 Thiohalobacterales bacterium
CAATCCTGAATACTGATCAGCGCAGCACTATGGAGCAGCGCGCCATCGATAGTTCATTGCGCTTCGCAAATACTTATGCGGAACATCCACAAGCGATGACGGTTCTGACCAAGGCTTCTGAAACGTTATTTAAGCGCGGTGATTTTTCCGCAGCCGTACAGGCTGGACAACAGGTAGCAGCAACACCGGGTACTTCACCGGAATTACGGCGTACCGCGTTGACAGTAGTGGCGCATGCCAGTTTCGATCTCGCCGATTACCAACGTGCCGAGGCAGCCTATCAACAGACCTTGACGCTGATGCCAAATCAGGATGCCAGCCGTAAGGATCTGATCGAGCGTCTGGCTGCTTCGATCTACCGGCAAGGTGAGCAACTGCGCAGCACAGGTGATCTACGTGGTGCGGCTGACCATTTTGCCCGCGTATCTGAAAACGCACCGACCGCATCGATTGTCGCCACGGCGGATTATGATGCCGCGGCGGCCCTGTTGGAATTGCAGGATTGGCCGCAAGCCGTGAGGCAATTAGAAGGTTTCAGATCTCGGTATCCCAATAATGCGTTACAGGCAGAAGTCACCCGTAAACTGGCCATTGCGTATCTGAACGGCGGGCATACGCAACAAGCCGCCAGTGAATATGCACGCATTGCCCAGGATGCCACCGATCCGAAACTACAGCGCGAGGCGTTAGGCCAGGCTGCAGAACTCTACGAACAGTCGCATCAAATACCGCAGGCGATTCAGGCCTGGAGTGACTATGCGCGGCGTTTCCCACGTCCGTTGGAGGTATCTATCGAGGCTCAGCAGCATGTCGCGGATCTGCAAGGCTCAACCGGCAATGTATCGGGACGGCTGGCGACACTGGTGGCATTGGTGAAACAGGAAGCCGCAGGTGGCTCCAGTGAGCGTACTGAGCGCACGCGTTACCTGGCCGCCAATGCAGCCTTGGAAATCGCGGTGCCCGTCCGACTTGCCTATCAGAGCATTGAGCTAAAGGCGCCTCTGAAGAAAACCCTCGCAGGCAAGAAATTGCAGCTCGAACGCGCCGTCGAGGCCTATACCCAGGCCGCCAGTTATGGAGTGGCCGAAGTGATGACGGCGTCCACCTACCAGATTGCAGAAATCTATCGCCACTTTGGCCAGTCACTGATGAACTCGGAACGCCCGGCTGGTTTGTCCGCAGAAGAGCTTGAGCAATATGTGCTGCTGCTGGAAGAGCAAGCCTATCCCTTCGAGGAAAAGGCCATTGAGGTGCATGAGACCAATGTGGCGCGTATTCCGCAGGGCATCTATGACGATTGGGTGAAACAAAGTCTCGCGCAACTCGCGCAGTTGTTGCCGGCGCGTTATGCCAAACAGGAGCGTGGCGAGAATGCCGTTGCACAAAGTCACTAACGGAGTTGATATCGTAAGCTGCGGTGAGCGCAGCGAACCGCACCTCTATACCAATAGAGTCATCCGCGCGGTACGGTTAACCGCGTTCACCACAGTCTACAGGAAATCCATTTGGATACCTGCGTTGCTGATCTGTCTGCTTGAGATGGGTTGTGCCACTAAAATAGATAAAGAATCTGTTTCTGTAGCGAGTTCACAGAGCGCACCGTCGCAAGAGCTGCATAAGGCAGCGACACTAACCAATACCGATCGCAAAGCCGAGGCTATTCAGGCGCTGGAGAAGGCGGTCAGCTCAAAGCCGAATGCGCCGGCCTATAATCAGCTTGGCATTTTGTATCGTGAGTCCGGTCGCT
>JBGSOE010000354.1:0-23533 GCA_041739295.1 Thiohalobacterales bacterium
GCTGCGAGGTCCGGATAGGCCTTTGCATAAGCGGCGAACTTGTCGTTCCAATGCGCCTCAGCATCGGCGCCCTTCTTCTTCGCATCCCAGCCGCCATAAATATCCTCAGGGATCACGAAGGGCGCGTGTGTCCAGCCCAGGTTCTCACGGGTGGCCTTGATTTCGTCGTCGCCCAGCGGGGCGCCGTGGCAATCGTGGCTGCCGCACAGATTCGGCGCGCCATAACCGATGACCGTCTTGCAGCAGATCATGCTCGGCTTGTCGTTGACGGAACGGGCTTCCAGAATGGCCTTTTTGATGGTATCCGGGTTGTGACCGTCGACGTCGCGCACCACGTGCCAGCCATAGGCTTCGAAGCGCTTGGGCGTATCGTCGGTGAACCAGCCTTCAACGTGACCGTCGATGGAGATGCCGTTGTCATCCCAGAACGCGATCAGTTTGCCCAGGCCCAGGGTACCGGCCAGCGAGCAGGCTTCATGCGAGATGCCTTCCATCATGCAACCGTCACCCATAAACACATAGGTGTTGTGGTCGACGATGTGGTGGCCGTCGCGATTAAACTGGCCCGCCATAACCTTCTCGGCAATCGCCATACCGACGGCATTGGTGATGCCCTGTCCCAGCGGACCGGTGGTGGTTTCAACGCCAGGGGCATAACCGTATTCGGGGTGTCCGGGAGTCTTGGAGTGCAGCTGACGGAAGTTCTTGAGCTCTTCCATCGGCAGGTCGTAGCCGGTGAGATGCAGCAGCGAGTAAATCAGCATCGAACCGTGGCCGTTGGAGAGAACGAAACGGTCACGATCAACCCACTTAGGATTTTGCGGGTTGTGCTTGTGGAAATCGTTCCACAGCACCTCGGCGATATCCGCCATTCCCATGGGGGCACCGGGATGGCCAGACTTGGCCTTCTGAACGGCATCCATGGAAAGCGCACGGATGGCATTGGCTAGTTCTTTGCGCAAAGGCATTGCTCTCTCCTAATTAAAGTACTTGAAATCGCTTGTCCGGGCACACCCGACAGGCATACCTCGGTGCAGCAAAGTGCCGCAACAGCAAGAATCTACCCCGCCTGGGACGGATCCAGGTTCATGCTGCTCATGTCGTGAATTTTCACAGCCCCTTGGCTGATACGCAGAGGCCGATACTGGCGTGCAAGTCCGCTTTACTATCTTTGCGTTTGCTGGCGCGAACGCCCTGTCGATTCGGCCCGGTAATCTGGGATGAATCGAGCGCGGTATTCTCCCTTAGAAGCCGACGGGGGGCAATAGCACCCCCGGCTCCGCCAAAAACGTCAATACACAGTCGCTTACGCTTAGTGTCATGCGCAATTCTTATCCATACATACCTATTATTTATTACGCCCCCCGGGGAACGGCACGATCGGCGTATCCTCCCCGGCCGAACGTCCAGATGCGGTACGTTCATCCATCTGTATCAAGGCCTTGAAGAACTCCCCCTGGAGGCGAGCCAGGGTCTCGTAGGCCTTGTCCAGGTATAGATGAATTTCATAGGGAACCGGATCGGATAGCCCCGCACGTGCCTGTGGCCGAAATTTACGCCAGGCGATCTCCACAAGTTGCTTGGCCTCGCGATCGACAAAGATGATCTCTTCGGCATCCAGCACGGCCATATATTGGATAGCGCGGATGGGTACAAACAAACACTCGGCGCCGCCGCGCACCAGCAGCCGATGCGCCAGATTGTAGATATTTGCCGAGAGTTCCGCCGACCGAACCTCGAGGGGGTCTTCACGGTAGAAGGTTTCGTAGTCGGCCATGACGATCTCCTCAGAGGCCACTCTTCCATTTAATGGAGCAGCCCATGCTGGGAATTTGCTCGGCCGGGCCGCGCCCGCTGCGCGCGATCTCGACCATCGCCTCATACAGATCACGGCGCGCATTCGCCGGTGCCATCTGCTTGCGACTGGCATCCAGGCGACCGCGGTATTGCAGTCTTAAGTCCGCGTTATAGCCAAAGAAATCCGGCGTGCACACGGCCCCATAGGCCTTGGCAACGGCCTGAGTTTCGTCCAGCAGATAGGGGAACGGGAAATCCAGAGACTGCGCGATCCGCGCCATATTGCCGAAGGAATCTTCTGGATAATCGGTCGGGTCGTTGGACATGATGGCAACACTGTTCACCCCCTGGGCGCGCAGATCACGGGTATCGCGGATGAGGCGGTCAAGCACCGCCTTCACATAAGGACAGTGATTACAGATGAACATCACCAACAGCCCGCGTTCGCCACGACAATCCTCCAAGGTCCAGACTTTGCCATCCACACCGGGCAGCGCGAAATCAAGCGCTGGCCGAGCAAAATCGCATACTGGGGTTTCCAGACTCACCATGATGCTCCATCCCCTCAAATCTCTACACAGGTTGCAGTTCTAAATCAGTATCCGAGTATAAAGTGATCCGCCCTCGACATACCCCCACAGAGCATCGGGACTCGCATCCGCAGCCAGATGCCAGTAAACTTGGCCGCCTTAACGATAACCCTCTATCAGGAACTGTACGCGCATGAGTCAAGATTACCTGTTCACCTCGGAGTCGGTATCCGAAGGCCATCCGGACAAAATGGCTGATCAGATTTCGGATGCCATTTTGGATGCCATCATCGATCAAGACCCGCATGCGCGTGTTGCCTGCGAAACTCTGACCAAGACCGGCATGGTCGTGTTGGCCGGTGAGATCACCACTCAGGCCAAGGGCATTGAGTACGAACGCATCGTGCGCGATGTCGTTAACGACATCGGCTACACCAGCTCCGACATCGGCTTCGATGGCGCGACCTGCGCTGTGCTCAATGCACTCGGCCAGCAATCACCTGACATCAACCAAGGCGTCGACCGTGGTGACCGCGAAAATCAGGGCGCCGGCGATCAGGGCCTGATGTTCGGCTACGCAACCAACGAAACCGACGTGCTGATGCCGGCGCCGATCAACTACGCGCACCGCCTGGTACGCCGTCAGGCCGAAGTACGCAAGAATGGCGAGCTGCCGTGGCTGCGTCCGGATGCGAAATCACAGGTCACCTTCCGCTACGAAAATGGCCGCCCGGTCGCCTGCGATGCCGTAGTGTTATCGACTCAGCATTCGCCCGACATCTCCGACAAGGACCTGAAAGATGCGGTGATGGACATGATCATTAAACCGGTCCTGCCCGCCGAGTGGCTGCACAAGGACACCCAATATCACATCAACCCGACCGGCAAGTTCGTTATCGGCGGCCCGATGGGCGATTGTGGCTTGACTGGGCGCAAGATCATTGTCGATACCTACGGCGGCATGGCCCGCCACGGCGGTGGTGCCTTCTCGGGCAAAGACCCGTCCAAGGTCGACCGTTCTGCCGCCTATGCCGGCCGTTATGTGGCGAAGAACATCGTCGCCGCGGCTCTGGCCGAACGTTGCGAGATTCAAATCTCCTATGCCATCGGCGTGGCCGAACCGACCTCGATCAGCGTCGAGACCTTTGGTACCAATAAGGTCGACAATGCCTTGATCGTGAAACTGGTGCGCGAACATTTCGATCTGCGTCCCTGGGGCATCATCACCATGCTCGACCTGCTGCGGCCGATTTATCGCCAGACCGCCAGCTACGGTCACTTCGGTCGTGAAGACATTGATCTGCCATGGGAACGTACCGATAAAGCCGGCATGTTGCGCGAAGGCGCGGGACTTTAAACTTCATTAGCCACGAAAACCACGAAACCCGCGAACAGGGCTGGACCGTGGTTTTCCTTACATAACTTTCGTGGATTTAGTGGATTTCGTGGCTATAACATAATTTTTCATTTCTCTCTCCGAGGAGCGTTGCAACAGGATTTTTTCCTGCCAGGCTCGGAGCAGAGGCCAGCAACAACCGCGCTCGTTCTGTAAGGGAGTCATTTACATGAACGCAGTTACCGATCCAAAGTTCACTGATTACAAAGTCGCCGACATCAGCCAAGCCAGCTGGGGTCGCAAAGAGATCGCCATTGCCGAGACCGAAATGCCCGGCCTGATGGCGCTGTGTGAAGAGTTCGGCAAGGCGCAACCGCTCAAAGGCGCGCGCATCACCGGTTCCTTGCACATGACCATCCAAACCGCTGTGCTGATCGAAACGCTGGTCAAACTAGGCGCGCAAGTGCGCTGGGCCTCGTGCAACATCTTCTCGACGCAAGATCACGCCGCCGCCGCGATTGCCGCCGCCGGTGTGCCGGTGTTCGCCTGGAAGGGTGAGACGCTGGAAGAATACTGGTGGTGCACCGAACAGGCGCTGACCTGGCCGGATGGTAAAGGCCCGAACATGATTCTGGATGACGGCGGCGACGCCACCATGCTGATCCACAAGGGCACTGAATATGAAGCTGCCGGCGTGGTGCCGGACGCCAAGCCGGGCGTGAATGAAGAGTGGAAGGTGTTCCTCGCGCTGGTCAAACAGAGCATGACCAAAGATCCGAAAAAGTGGACCAACATCGGCAAGTCCGTGAAGGGCGTGACCGAAGAGACCACCACCGGCGTACACCGTCTGTATCAGATGCAGGAGCGCGGCGAACTGCTGTGGCCGGCAATGAACGTCAATGATTCGGTGACGAAATCCAAGTTCGACAATCTCTACGGCTGCCGCGAATCGCTGCTCGACGGCATCAAGCGCGCGACCGACGTGATGATTGCCGGCAAGATCTGCGTGGTGCTCGGTTACGGCGACGTCGGCAAGGGTTGTGCGCAAGCGTTCCGCGGCATGGGCGCGACCACCTGGGTCACCGAGATCGATCCGATCTGTGCATTGCAGGCGGCGATGGAAGGCTATCGCGTAGTGACCATGGATGATGCCTGCAAACTCGGCGACATTTTCGTCACCACCACCGGCAACGAGAACGTCATCGTACACGACCACATGGCGGCAATGAAAGATCAGGCTATCGTCTGCAATATTGGCCACTTCGACTCCGAGATCGACATTGCCTCGCTGGAAAAATACCAGTGGGAAGAAATCAAGCCACAGGTCGATCACGTCATCTTCCCCGACGGCAAGCGCATCATCATCCTCGCCAAGGGCCGTCTGGTGAATCTCGGCTGTGCCACCGGCCATCCGAGCTTCGTCATGTCGGCCTCCTTCACCAACCAGGTGATGGCGCAGATGGAATTGTTTGGCCGCGGCGAGAATTATGAGAAGAAGGTTTATGTGCTGCCGAAGATTCTCGACGAAAAGGTCGCTCGTCTGCACTTGAAGAAGATCGGCGTCAACCTGACCCAGCTATCGAAAGTCCAAGCCGACTACATTGGGGTGCCCGTGGAAGGCCCGTACAAGCCGAACCACTATCGGTATTGATGCTTTAAGTTTGAACCGCCAAGGCGCCAAGAACGCCAAGTTGTTTTGAACCGCCAAGAGACCAAGTACGCCAAGAATTTCTAAGTGAAAAACAAATAACTTTTCACCGGATTTTCTTGGCGTACTTGGCGCCTTGGCGGTTCCCATATTTTTTTCTTGGCGTTCTCTGCGCCTTGGCGGTTCAAAAATTAATCTTCTTAACGTCTTGGCGGCTCATCTGACATGCAATCCCAACAAAAATATCCCCGCGTCTTCAGCTTTGAATTTTTCCCACCCAAGTCCGACGAGGGCGCGGAAAAACTGCGCGGCGTGCGCGCTGAACTGGCCGCACTCAAACCACGCTTCTTTTCGGTGACCTTCGGTGCCGGCGGCTCTACCCGCGACCGCACCTTTGACACGGTCACTGAGATCCAACGCGATTCCGGTATCGACGCCGCACCGCATCTGTCCTGCGTCGGCTCTACCAAACAAAACATCCGCGAACTGCTCAATGGCTATCGTGAGGCCGGCATTCATCAAATCGTCGCGCTGCGAGGCGACATGCCTTCGGGTATGCGCGAGGCTGGCGAATTCCGCTACGCTAACGAATTGGTGGAGTTCATCCGCGCTGAGACCGGCAAACATTTTCATATCGAAGTCGCCGCCTACCCGGAATTCCATCCACAGGCTCCGAGCGCCGAGAAGGATCTTCTGAATTTCAAGCGCAAGGTAGAGACCGGTGCTGACAGCGCCATCACTCAGTATTTCTACAACCCTTATGCCTACTTCCGCTTTGTCGACAGCTGCGAAAAACTCGGCGTTGAACTACCGATCGTGCCGGGCATCATGCCGATCACTAATTACACGCAGTTAGCGCGTTTCTCTGATGCCTGTGGTGCGGAATTGCCGCGCTGGATCCGCAAACGTCTTGAAAGTTTCGGCGACGACAAGGAATCTATCCGCGCCTTTGGCGAAGATGTTGTCACCGAGATCTGCCAAATCCTGCTCGAACAGGGCGCGCCCGGACTGCATTTCTACACCATGAACACCGCTGGCCCGACGGTGGCACTGTGGAAAAATTTAGGCCTTGGCAACTGACCGATTGATTCAGAGGCTCCATAACAAGGTTCTGGATCCATGCCCATACCCCGTATTTATCTGCCCACAAACCTGCTCACCGGCAGTGAAGTCACGCTCGATGCGCGTGCGCTTGGACACTTGGTACGGGTACTGCGACTACGTACTGGTGACTCGGTCGTGCTGTTCAACGGCGATGGCAATGATTACACAGCGGAACTGGTTGAGGTACGCAAGGATTATGCGCTATGCCGCGTTCATACAGTCCATGACTGCAACACCGAATCGCCCCTACCTATCGAACTTGCGCAAGGCATCTCGCGCGGCGAACGCATGGACTACACCATCCAAAAAGCGGTCGAGATGGGTGTGCAGCGTATCATCCCGCTCAACACCGAACGCAGCCAAGTGAAACTCAGCGGTGAGCGTGAGGAGAAACGTCTGCAACACTGGCAAGGCATCATCCTGCACGCCTGTGAACAAAGTGGTCGCAGCCGTATACCAGAGTTATTACCGGTACAACGACTGGATCAATGGCTGAACAATCGCGCTCAGGTCACACACGCTCTTTTTCTTGACCCAGAGGGCAATGTGAGCATTGGCAGTCTGCATGCGCCAATCGGCAGTTTGAGTTTACTGGTCGGACCAGAGGGCGGACTGAGTTCACATGAACGCGAACTTGCAACGTTAGCGGGCTATCAGCGCCTGCGACTCGGCCCGCGCGTCTTGCGCACGGAAACCGCAGCTCTCACCGCATTGGCGGCAATACAATCCATCTGGGGCGATTTGCGTTGAACTCATCGGAGTTAGCTGTCGTCGCAAATCGCCCCATGCTAAAGAACCTCTGATCCATGCAACGAAAAAGGCCCCGCATTTCGGGGCCTTTTTCGTTGCACCAAATGCCTAAGGGGGCCGTAATCAGGCCACCTGTTTCCAACTTGCTGCCACAGCGGATTCCAATGCATCAAGGTCTGGAATAATAGCCTGGATGTCACCAATCTGCACCTGCGACAACGCGCCTATAACGGCGTCGCCGGATACTTCTTGCAGCACATCGGGATTCACCCGCCTGAGCTGCGGAATTCCAGACGTAACGAGCGCATAAAATTCCAATCCACTACTGCGCTGTACCGTATTGAATACAACTATCCGGGCCTGGGTTAATCCATTGTCTGTTTCGAGTCCATTGAAACGATCGTATGAGATCAACGGAATGTTCTTCCCACGCCAGCTGATACTCCCGAGCAACCAATCTGGCGCCGCATCGATTGAGCGCGGACGTATATACGGCATGACCTCTGCAACAGCTACATTTGGCAATAGCAAATTGCGATCCTGCATCGGAACAATCAGTGTGCGAATCGTATCCAGTACATTGTTTAACATCATTTCTCTCCTGAATAATGTTGGCCTGCACCCTTAGATCGCAGCGGCCTGTTCCCCTACATGTATCGCCAATTGCGCTGCGAGCTGCTCCGGTGTTCCGCTATAGCGCACCACACTCCGTCTGCGTGCCGCATCCGGCATACTACTGATAACACAGCTTTCAGCCTCTTGCGCCCAAACCTGTCCGCCTGCTTCGTTGATGGCGATGGCGCCTACTGCACCGTCCTCACCCATGCCACTGAAGATAATGGCGCCGGCATGACTCCCGTAACAGCGCGCGACTTCCTCCATCACTTCATCGATGCAGGGTTTATAAGGTCCGCGTATCGGTTCATCTGTAAGATCAACCACACCAGCCTCGCTCAACCGGAAGCGCTTATCGACAGGCACCAGCACTACTTCTCGCATACGCAGTGTTCGCCCGGCCACAGCCGTTATCACGCGCACTGCCGCGACACGATCCAATTGCCCAGCCAACAAGGGTACAAATGGCTTGCCGATATGCTGCGCAATTACAAAACCAATGGGCAACGTATCCGGGAGATGACTTAAAAACAATTTCAGTGCCTGCGGTCCACCAAGTGATGAACCCAGCACCCAGATAGTCTGCGCTGGTCCGGTGCGATCAGTCTCTGGATCAACAACTCGCAGCGCCGGACGCGGCGGTGTTGCTCGCGTCAACTGCGCCGGCACCACACTATCTTCTTCAACTATAACCTGAGGCTGCTCCGCTTCAACGGCCACCTCGGCTGGCGAAGGCGTTTCACGTCGCTGTGCCAACCCTGACAGCTTAGCGATCAGCTTGCGGCCCCAGCCACCACCGCCTGGCACGCCACCCTCATTGAACAGTATCGGGACTGTTGAACGTTCAATGAGTGCTTCCAGGTGATCCATATCAAGACTGGTGTCATCACCCAAGTTGACCAGCAGCACATCAACTTGATCTGCGCTCACCGTATTCGGGTCGTAATCACGGATCGTCTGATCCAGAATCACACAAAGTCCATTGGTCTCCAGCAGCGCCTTAAGATCTCTTCCCTGTGTCTCACGGCCTGCAATCAATGCAACGCGCAATGCACACGGCGTTGCATCAGCCATTAGTCCTCCGCTCCTCAGACAGCTCACGTATGGTTGCAAGTAGTTCGGTTTCCTGGAACGGTTTACCCAGATAACGATCTACACCGATCTCCATGGCACGCTTACGATGCTTGTCGCCGGTACGTGAGGTAATCATGATGATCGGAATGCCGCGCAAGCGGGCTTCGTTACGGATGTGCGTAGCCAGTTCGAAACCGTCCATACGCGGCATCTCGATATCGAGCAGCATCATATCCGGGATGTGCTCCTGGAGTTTCGCTACCGCATCCACGCCGTCTTTCGCGGTAATAACCTGCATATCATTGCGTTCCAGCAAGCGTGTTGTAACCTTACGCACTGTAATCGAGTCGTCAACCACCATGACGGTCATGGTGCGGGACACTTCGCGTTCGGCAACCGGCGCGGCACGATCAACGCCGAGGGCCATGCCGCCGGAGCGTAGCAAGCCGCCTAGATCAAGAATCAATACCACTCGACCATCGCCAAGAATCGTGGCGCCAGAGATACCGCGCACGGTGCTGATCTGCGGACCAACCGACTTCACAACCGTTTCACGACTACCCAGCAAGGACTCAACTTGTAGTGCCATGCGGTGCTCACCAGAACGTACCAGCAATACAGGCAAGCGTTTCGGCGCACCCGCACCCAGAACCGGCTGGCCATGACCCAGCATGGCGCCCAGATTCTGCACCGGGTAGCTATTACCGGCATATTCATAGCGCGATGCACTGTCATTGATATAGCCGGCCAATTCGTCCTGATGCAGGCGTGCAATACCTTCAATACCCGTGAGCGGTATCGCGTAAATCTCTTCGTGCACCTGCACCAGCAATGCTTGACTGATTGCCAGCGTGAAAGGTAGACGGATAGTAAAGGTTGTACCCTGACCCTCGATAGAATCAATATGCAGCGAACCACCTAGCTGTTTCACTTCGCTATTGACGACATCCATGCCGACGCCACGACCAGAAATCTGCGACACCTTCTCGGCAGTACTGAAACCCGTTTCCAGTACAAACTGCATGGCGTCGTTGTCATTGATTTCTGCATCGTCTGTGATCAAGCCGCGTTCACGCGCCTTGCGACGGATGGCAGCGATATTCATGCCAGCGCCGTCATCGGACATTTTGATCACAACTTCAGAACCATCGCGCGACAAACTGACTTTAATGTTACCGGCGCCACGCTTGCCGGCGGCTTTGCGCTGGTCAGGTGTTTCAATGCCGTGTGCAATAGCGTTGCGTAACATGTGTTCGATCGGTGCAATGATACGATCGATCACGGTACGATCCATTTCACCTTCCGCACCTTCCAGCGTCAACTCGGCACGTTTGCCCAATTCCTGGCAGGCCTGGCGGACAATACGACGCATACGCGGTGACAATCCGGAGAACGGCACCATGCGGGTACGCATCAGACCTTCTTGCAATTCGGTATTCACCCGTGCCTGCTGCAGCAGCAGAGTTTCCGATTCGCGCGTGATGTTATCCAGTAATCCCTGAATACTCACCAAGTCGCCGATACCTTCGAGCATTGAACGCGAAAGCTGTTGCAGATGCGAGTAGCGATCCATTTCCAACGGGTCGAAATGATCATCTCCATCAGCGCCTTCGCGTTCATAGCGGAATAGCACCTGAGCTTCAGTCTCGATTTCGAGCATACGTAATTGCTCACGCAAACGACTGACCGTCTGACCCAACTCTGTTAGGTTGAAGCGCGCACTACCGATCTGCTGCTCCAGCCGCGAACGGTAAATACTGATCTCGCCAGCAAAGTTAACCATGTTATCCAACAGGTCGGCACGCACGCGCACCAATTCCTGTTGCACGCGTCCGGTCAACTTCGCGTCTTCAAAAGCTGCTACCGCATCTGGCTCTGCCGCCCGTGCAACCGCGCTGGCAGCCATTGTGGTTTCCTGCTGAGGCGCGTCAGCGATAGCTGGCGAAGCATCGACCTGCTCTGCAACCGGTATCGCCTCACCGCGACGCACCGCTTCCAGCTGTTCTATTAAGGCCGTTGCGCTACGCATTGGACGCTGAGCACGAGCCGCCTCCAGCATGTGTGACAGACGATCCTGTGCGACCAGCAAGATATCGAATAACGACCGACTCGGCGCGACCAGTCCATCGACAACCGCAATAAAGAGTGATTCAAGGCTATGGCTCAGGTCACCGATTGATGAGATATTTGCCATGCGCGCACCACCTTTAAGGGTATGCAGATGGCGCTGCAATTCAGCCATCAGTGCGGTGTCATCGGGCGCATTCACCCAGTTATGCAGGGTCGCATCAATAGCGACCATGATTTCGTCGCCTTCTTCCAGGAAGACATCGAGTAGATCCGCATCGACGCCATTGTAATCAATGGATTCCCACTCACAGGCCGCCATCGCGGGCTGCTCGACGGACGCGCTCGGCATTGGCATGCTCTGCTCAGGCGCCTCAACAGATAATTCAGCGGATTCGACCTGATCTAATGAGTCAGCAAAGGCATCTTCCTCATTGGAAACGTCGAGGGAGATTTCCTCAATATTGTCCGTCGGCTCTACAGGCGTCTCGACCGCGAAGGTGTCTATCTCATCCAACTCGGCGGCCGCAAAGGGATCGACACCGTCATTTATGGCTAATTCGTCCGCCCCAGACGTGATCTCAATTGCCTCATCCACGGCAGTCTCTGCAAATGGATCAGCCTGATCAGTAGCACTAAGATCGACCACCTCAACTTCATAATCAGTCTCGGCAAACAAATCTGCATTCAACGATACAGCATCCGCTCCGAGCATAGACTCAGGCTCCGCAGACTCCAGCTGTTCGTCAAAGCTTGCGAAAGGATCTTCTATATCGGATGCGGATAAAGATAATGCTCCATCCTCAAGCCGAACCGACAATTCTATTTCGTCATCTTCAGGAATTTCAGCAGACGGTATATGTTCTACGTTTTCCGTAGTACGCGGCAGGCGCGCTATTGCCTCAACCAGCTCAAGATGAGTTGCTGGCGCCTTAGCTGACGAGCGCAACAGCGGCAAAAGATCCGCAATGACTTCGAGAGACTGCGACATCAACGCCATGCCTTCTTCTGGCATGGGTAGCCCATCATTACGCAGGGCCTTGCCGTAACGCTCAATCTCGCAGGCAATATCCGCGATCTCCGTGGCACCAGCCATACGCGCACTACCGTGCAGCGTGTGGAGAGCGCGCATCAGCTCTTCGGTAATCCGGCATTCCATGGCTTGCACATGGCAGTTGCCAAGGAAGGATTTAATGGTCGAAATATGATCATGCGATTCGTTACTGAAAATATCGTAGAGGACCGGATCGAAACCATCATCTGATGCCGCCTCGGCTAGCTCATTGTCAGTACCGCTGTCATGGCGAAGCGTGAAGGGGTCAAAAGCATCAATCTCGGCAGACAATTGAAGATCGTCCACACCAGAGACCAGATCTTCCGACGCCACGCTCTCGTTGACGGCTGACAACTCATCTTCCGCGGGAGCGCTAGATTCTGCAAGAATAGTCGTGCTCGCAACAACAGCATCCAGATCGGAGAGCGATACAGCCTCGCCGCGACTTACCGCATGCGCCATTTCCACCATTGCTTCAATTGGCAAGCTGGTCGGTGCGCTTGAGCGGATCTGCTCAATAAGTTCCGGCAGTGCCTGCGCAGCACGCTCAAGTAGATTACACAGAGTATCGCTACGCGTGATCGTGCCGTCGATATAGCGATTGAGCATACTTTCAAAACCCCAGGCGAACTCGCCGATGCGTAGCGCACCGACCAAGCGACCACTGCCTTTCAGGGTATGGAAAGAACGCCGAATGACCACCAGCGATTCGCGATCTTCCTCGTTGGCAATCCAATTCGGTAAATTCTGGTTGATATTAACGAGTTCTTCATCGGACTCTTCCAGGAAGATTTCCAGAATCTCCTCGTCGATATCCTCTGACATTACCATGTGCATTGAGGGGACTACTGGCGCTGACGCCTCGGCCGCTGTCACGGCGGGCTCGCGAACTATCTCTATGCTATCCGTTGGTAGCTCGACAACGCTATCTTCAGAAAACGCATCGGAAGAAAATACATCTCCCATCTCACCAGCCATACCTGCCGACCGGTCAATATTCTCGACGCTGAAATCCTGCGTCTCGTTAGCGTCCGATTCTGCCATTAAAAAGGGATCAGGTGCTTCAAGATCCTGCACATCCATGCCAATAACCGGCATGTCTATGTCAGTCACCTCGATAAAAAACGCATCATCTAAACCAGCAGAGAGGCCTTCTGCTGCATCGACACCCTCATCAGCAGTGTCCATCTCAGGGGCAAACGATTCGCCTAACGGCTCTGTCGCCGGTGCTCGCTCAATGTTCAGCTCATAGCCAAGACGCGCCAGACTCTTGGCCGCCACATCCAGGATGGAGCCACCGAAAACGCGCCCTTCGCGGAGATTCTCAAGATAGTATTCAATACTCGAAATGGCATCTGCCAAATCATCCAATGAGGTGTCCGGCGGCACTTCGCGATTCACCAATATGCGATCCGCCACATAACCGCGGACCGCATCGATAAGCTCAGCAGCGCATTGCTCGTTGAGCAACAGCAGACCGCCTTTAATCTGATTGAACAGCTGCGGCACCCTTTCAAGGACCGCAAAATCCTCGCTGTTTTCCATGAATGCCATAATGGCATCCTTGGTCTGAGCAATGTCGCGGATGGCTTCATTCGCCACGACACCGCGCACCTGATTAAATTCAGCATCCGGCAGCATCATCCCGCCAGTCTGTTCATCAGCCGCAGACTCCTGTGCAGGCGCTGTACCCTGTACCAACCCTTCCAATGACGATTCGACATACAGCAGTGCACTGGCAATTTCCATCAGCGCACTTTCTTCCGGCTGGCGGCGACCCTCCACGATATCGGCTGATGACTGCGCCTGGCTCTGCGCCAACTTACGCAATGCGCCCAAACCGAGCATACCCAAGGTATCTGCGACCCGGTTTAGTGTTTCCGCTGCGGGCTGCAAATCTGCCACGGCCTTACGCCCACCACGCAGGAACAGATCCAGCGCCTCCTTAACATGCGCGAGGTCCTCTTTGATGGCGGACGAGACGGTACGCATCAGTTCGGTGTTGTGCCCCGACATACTGTCTTGGGCATGTTCGAGTTCCGCTCTATCGGGCAGCAACGTACTAAGGCGATAGGTTTGCTTAATCAGACTAACCGGCTCGCCGGCATCTTGCGCGCGCCCAACATAGAACAGTAAATTCTTGAGTAGATCATTCGGCGGAGCGGACACTAGTGCATCTTCACCCTCATCTATGATGCGCTTGATCTGCCGATCTACCTGTCCCAGCAATAGCTTGGTGGACATGCTGGTTTCCAACCAATCTTCACGCAACGCTACTGCCAGACCGCCAGCAATCCACCAGAACCGTTGCGCTTCATCCTGAACGCAAACCGCTTGCACATGCCCCAGTGCATCCGCCAGACGCCCCAGATTCGTGGTTACATCCTTGCCACGAAACCAGCCGAGTAGTGCCAGCTGATAGGTATGCCGTTGTTTACGTGCCAACGTTTGCAGGTCTTCCCCGCTATGCGCAACCAGCGCTGCCGCAGGCAATGCCACGGTAAGGTCTGGCGAAAACAGTGAATTCTCGGAGAGCAGTTTTTGTCCGCGTATCGCACGCAGATCATTCAGCAACGGCAACAACGCCAGCGGCTGATCACGCCCACCCGAGACAAGCCGTTCGAGATAATCAGGCAGCTGCAGGATCGCGCGCATGATTAACTCATAAGCTTCTTGCTTTTGACCGACCGTGTTAGCCAACAGTGCGTCGACAACCTGCTCCATTTCTTCGGCCAGTAGTGCTGCGCCATAGAGCTCGACCATCTGCAAGGTCCCGTGCACCTGGTGCAGATGTACTGCGCAGAACCTCAGCTGGGATTCGTCAGCAGGATTTTCGACATGAGCCTCAAGCGCCTGTCGGGCTTGCTTGAGCGTCGTGTCGAGTTCTTGCTTTACCCACTTGACGGTACTGTAATCGATTGCTTCGTTCATTATGTTCCCTTATGCGCTGGCCTTAGCGGCCGCCTGGCGTTGATAGGCCAAGGTTCCTTCAAAACGAACCCGCGTAAACTCTGGATGTGCCCAGCAAGGCAGATCACCTGGTCCCAGCACCAATACACCACATGGCGCGAGACGCTTCACCAATGTCTCGATAATCTGTAACCTGCGGAACCGCGGAAAATAGATCAGCATATTCTGGCAAAAAATCAGATCCACATCCCGTAGCGGAAAACTCTCAATGTGAAGTGCATTCAGTTGCGCGAAACAGATACGCCGGCGCAATTCATCCGCTATCTGCACCTGCCCATCACCTAACTCAACGCAAAACTTCTCTCGCAGTGATTTCGACACACCGCGCATACGCCGTTCGCCATAGATGCCCAAACGTGCGGTATTCAGGGATGGCTGACTGATGTCGGTTGCCGTAACACCGTAGCGGCGACCATCGCCCAGCTGATCGAAATATTGTTGAGTTAACATCGCCAACGTGTAGGGCTCCTCGCCTGTCGAGCAACCGAGGCTCCAGACCTGAAATCCGCGTGAAGAACCTGCGTTTCTGGTAACAAACCCGGGCAGAATCTCCTGGGTGAGCAATTGCAACGAAGGGGCATGCCGGAAAAACGAGGTTTCGTGAACCGTCAGGCGGTCGATTAAATGCGACCACTCTCGGGACCAAGCCTGATCACGGCTCAATAGCTTGTAATAGCTATCGTAGTCACCAAGGCCGAGATCCTGCATCCGGGCCCGCAGACCTGCCATCAGAAAGGCCTTGCGTTCCGGCAGTATCACAACCCCCGTCCGTTCCTCCACAAGATCCAACCACGCTTGCACACGCCTATCATCTAGATCCGGCAACCGGTCCGTCATAACGCCCCAATCTGCTTGTTTGGCTAGGTGCATAACTGTGCTTATATCCGATACGTTGGAATTAGCTCACCATTACTCCGGCAGCTTAAAGCCAGCTACAGACCGACGCAGATCATTCGCCAACTCAGTCAAGTTACCAATCGACGCAGCAGTTTCATTGGTACCGGCATTTGACTGGGTCGTAATCTCCTGAATGACGTTCATGGTGTTGGAAATTTCGCCAGCTGCCTTGGACTGTTGACCGGCAGACGAGGAAATGTTCTCAATCAACTCTGCAAGATGAGCAGACACCTTCACGATTTCCTCAAGAGAGTCACCGGCATCCTCAGCCAGGCGCGCACCGTTAACCACACCCGCGGTACTCGACTCCATGGAGATAACCGCTTCATTGGTGTCGGTTTGAATCGTCTTCACCAGCGCCTCAATCTGCTTGGTCGCATTTGAAGAACGCTCTGCAAGACGCTGCACTTCATCGGCAACCACCGCGAAACCGCGACCCGCTTCACCGGCCATGGCCGCCTGAATGGCCGCGTTCAATGCCAGAATGTTAGTCTGCTCGGCGATGTCGTTAATCAGCTCAACGATGTCACCAATTTCCTGTGAAGATTCACCGAGACGTTTAATACGCTTCGAAGTTTCCTGAATCTGTTCACGAATTGAGTCCATACCTTCGATAGTACGGCGCACGGCCTTACCACCCTTATTGGCGAATTCCACTGACTTCTGCGCCACCGCCGCTGATTCTTTCGCGTTCTGCGACACTTCGCTAATGGATACCGCCATTTCGTTAACAGCCGTGCTGGCCGAGGTAATCTCGGCCGCCTGATGTTCACTGGCTTCAGCCAACTTGATGGCAGTTGACCGGGTCTGTTCTGCAGAGCTGGACACCTGCTCAGACGTTGTATTAATGGTCTCAACCACGTCACGCAAGGCGTCGATGGTGAAGTTAACCGAGTCCGAAATGGCGCCGGTAATGTCTTCGGTTACTGTGGCGTACTGAGTCAAGTCACCGTCTGCCAGATTTCCCATCTCGTCCAGCAGACGCAAAATGGCAGACTGATTACGTTTATTGACCGACTCAGCCGCCTCACGACGTGAATCCGCATCACGTTTCAGTGCAACACCCAACAACACTAAGAAAGCCAGAGCGATGCCGCCGAACATGTACGCAATTTCATTTCTAACGAAACGCTGTTCAGGAGCGCGCGCATAGGCGTTCTGCAAGGCAAGGCTTGAAGCAAACAAATCGTCGGACATACGTGCGGTAGTGGTCGCTGCCGCTTGCACACCAAGCAGTTCCTCGGAGTTGTCCAACATCTCACCAACATAGTCACTCACAGAACTGAACAGCATCGCGATCTCACGCAGTTTGGCTTGGCCTTCTGCATCCTTGATCGCCTCAACGGTATCACCACCTCGAATCTGTGCTTCCAGAACCTCACCAAACTCGGTGGTGTCTGCCGCGAATTGTTCGGTTGCAGCAGCCGCATCATCACCCGACAGCACCTTATTCAAGTTGTTCACGATGCGTTGCGACAACATCATCTGGCGACTAGCGATACGGACCTGCTCCTGACCTGCGCTTTTCTTGACCAGGGTCTGCACAACTGATTCATAGTGCGTGAGGAGTTGCGGCATGAATTCGTTAATGACCGACGCCGTCTCCTTTACCGACAACACAAGCTGTTTGCCGTTGAGCACCGTATTGACGGTGTCACTGAACTCGGCCCACTTGGCCTCAGTTTCAGCCAAGGCTTTCTCGGCTTCACCCTTGGTTGGTGGCAGCCCGGTCGCAACGTTACCGCTGCGCAGGTAGCTCTGAGTCTGACCGAAACGATCGCGATACTTAACAACCTGATCAAACGCTTCTGGATTACCGCTGGAAGCTTCCAACGCGTATTTAGCAATACGCTGTGACAGAACCTGCTCTTCGCTGGCGTATCCCGTGTATTCCTTGTCAAATCCGGCGAGTCGACCCATGTACCAAAACACCAAGAACATGATGCCGATTGACACCAGCAATCCGCCGATTAGAAAACCGACGCTCTTGCTGGCACCTCGTTTAACGGAAGCTTCGTTCGCTGTGCTCATCACTCTGTCTCCTGACCTTAAATTGACTTCCAAAAACCTTGCGCAAATAGCCGACCCAACCTATCCAGTCATCCGACCTTGTTTGCAACCACCCGACCATCCATTCAGATGGCTGCCTGTAAAAATTGTGGCGTTTCCGCCAGCTGGCGCATACTGAACACGCCCCAGTGGTCATCACCCACCTGAAATCCGAAATGCAAAAACGGCGCCAACGCAGCATCCGCGCTGGGCACTTCATCTGTCCGCTGTTCGGGCATGAAGTGCTTCAATCCAAGCACTTCATCGACGACCAGTCCGGTAAATACACCTTTGTGGTTCACCACCAGGACACGGCTCTGGCGATTCGGCGCGCAGCTTTGGCCATTCAGATATCCCTGCAGATCCATGATCGGCAGCAGATTGCCGCGCACGTTGGCTATGCCACGTACCCAGTCTTTCGAGCCTGGTACCTTGGACATACCCGGATAGGTAAGAATTTCGACCACGTGATCCAAGGGAGCCACCAATCGCAGCCCCCCTAGACGGAAGCCAATTCCCATCCAATCCTCTTTAATCTCGATCTGTAGCGGCAGCTCATGGGCATATTCGCGGCACAAGGCCTCGAGCTTGCGTAGCGCGGCCATGGGCGCGCTGTTTTGTGGTTGTGACATATCTCAGATCTCCCTAGCGGTATCGAAGTACCAGACCGCTTTAACCTCCGAGCGCGCTCTTGATCTTGACGACCAAATCGCCTTCAACAACCGGCTTGGTGATATAGTCCTTGGCACCCTGACGCATACCCCAAACGCGATCGGTTTCCTGATCCTTAGTGGTACAGATGATCACGGGGATCGCAGCGGTATCAGCGCCCTTGGTCAACTGGCGAGTCGCCTGGAAACCGTTCAGGCCTGGCATGACCACATCCATCAGCACCAAGTCAGGCTTCTCAGCCTTCGCTACTTCCACACCCTCTTCGCCACTGGTGGCGGTCAAGGTTTCATACCCGTTCTTCTCCAGCATGCTTTTGAGCACATGCATTTCGGTCGGGGAATCGTCAACAATTAATATACGAGCCATGAGTCGCCTCCTTCAGGCTGGCATTGCACCTTGCGGCGCAGACAGCACCACGCTATCGCCCGACAATCGGGGGAATTCACGTGTTATTACATTACACATTATCCAAACCGGCCTACACGGCCTGTCCCTAGATCTATAGTCAACGCAGACCGATCTATTTAGCTGCGTTGCACATGGCGCTTGATCGCGCCCAGCAATTCCTCTTTAGCAAAGGGCTTGGTCAGATACTGCTCCGAGCCCACGATCCGTCCGCGCGCACGATCAAACAACCCATCCTTAGACGACAGCATGATTACCGGCGTGTTTTTAAAAGTTTGATTGTGTTTGATTAGGGCACAGGTCTGATAGCCGTCGAGTCGCGGCATCATGATGTCAACGAAAATGATGTCAGGGCGATGATCGGCGATCATCGCCAGAGCCTCAAAGCCATCTGTTGCGGTGAATACCTCGCAACCAGCCTTTTTCAAGAGCGTCTCGGCGGTGCGTCGAATTGTCTTGGAGTCATCAATCACCATGACTTTCAGTCCGGCGACTCCGTCATCATTCTGGCTCTGTTCCAGAGCATCCTCTGCCAGTGACATATCCGCTTCCGATGATAAAATATTTTGCATAACGGCAAGTTATCTCTTACTGTTAGCACAGCCGCTGGGTCGATTCCATAACCCACGATGCGCCAATTTTTTTACGCCTATTAAAGCTTCGGGTGAATCCATTCCCCGCGCGACCCTTGCCGGTAACCCTCCAGCTACCAAGAGGTTAGCCCCTACTAACCAATTTACTTTAGTATGGACAGCAACCCCGTTCCCTCTTAGCGTCTTAAACACAGCAAACTTTATGCCTGCCGAACATTTGCACGCGGTTCCACACCTAACGACTGCACTCACCGGTCCCCTGCAACAGATTGAAACGCAGCTGTTGACCGAACAGGCGCGTATCGAAACTTGGCTGCGCGCGGAATGGCGAAAAACGCCCGCGCCACTCTACACCTCTGTTGATCTACGTAACGCCGGTTTCAAACTTGCACCGGTAGATACCAACCTGTTCCCGGCCGGTTTCAACAATCTCAATCCTGCCTTCCTGCCACTCTGCGTTCTGGCCATGCAGACCAAGATTGAGCAGTTATGCGAGACGGCAAGCAATATCCTGCTGATCCCGGAGGATCACAGCCGTAACCTGTTTTACCTGGAAAGCCTAGCCACGTTACGTGACATCATTCTCAAAGCGGGCTATCAGGTACGCATCGGTTCGCTGCGTCCCGACATTACGGCGCCCGAACAGGTCGCGCTGCCGTCTGGGCGCTATATACGGCTGGAACCTCTTATCAAACGCGGCCGGCGTGTCGGCGTTGCGGACTACGACGCCTGCCTGGTGATCCTTAACAACGACCTTATCAGTGGCATCCCTGAGCAGCTACACGACATTGAGCAGCATATTGTGCCACCGCCTGGACTGGGCTGGTCTAGCCGACTCAAATCCGGTCACTTCAAGCATTTCAACAATGTCGCCAGCGAATTCGCCAAATTACTCGGCATCGACCCCTGGCTCATCAACCCGCTGTTCCGCAACTGCGGCGAACTGGATTTCAAAAAGCGCGAGGGTGAGGACTGCCTAGTGCGCAATGTAGAAGCATTGTTGGAAAGCGTGCAGAAGAAATACGATGAATACGGTATCGACAAACCGCCGTTCGTCGTTATCAAGGCCGATGCCGGTACCTATGGCATGGGTATCATTTCGGTGAGCAGCGTCGAAGAGGTCCAGAGCCTCAATCGTAAGCAACGCAGTAAAATGGCCTCCATGAAGGGAGGCGCCAGTGTCAGCAAGGTCATCCTGCAAGAAGGCGTGTACACCTTCGAGACCTGTGGCGCGCAGGCGGCGGTCGCCGAACCCGTGGTGTACATGATCGACCATTTCGTAGTGGGTGGTTTCTACCGCGTGCACACTGGGCGCGGCATCAATGAAAATCTGAATGCGCCTGGCATGCATTTCGAGCCGCTGGCCTTCGTCGAATCCTGCAACACGCCTGACCGCACCCGCGAACCGGACGCCGAGCCGAACCGCTTCTATGCTTACGGTGTGCTCGCCCGCTTGGCATTGCTGGCGGCCGCGCGCGAACTAGCCGAACACAATGACGCGGATGAACCGTAAACAATGATCCGCCTTGGCATCCTCATGGACCCCATCGAGTCCATCAACATTAAGAAAGACAGCAGCTTCGCCATGCTGCTGGCCGCGCAGAAACGCGGCTGGGAGCTTCTATATATGGAACAGTCTGATCTGTTCCTGCGCGACGGTCGCGTCTATGCCCAGGTGCAGCAGCTGCACGTCATAGACGACCCGCAGCACTGGTACGATCTGGAAGCGGAGCATATTGAACCGCTGGACCGCATCGACATCCTGCTCATGCGCAAAGATCCGCCGCTGAACATGGAATTCATGTACACCACCTATCTGCTGGAGCGTGCCGAGGTCGCGGGTACGTTGGTGGTCAACAAACCCGCAAGTCTGCGCGACTGCAACGAGAAGCTCTATACCGCCTGGTTCACCGACTGCTGCGCACCCACACTGGTGTCGCGCCAAGCACGTCAGTTCCGTGATTTTCTGAACGAGCACGGCGATATCATTCTGAAACCCCTGGATGGCATGGGTGGCGCATCGATCTTCCGCGTCCAGCAGGGCGACTCAAACACCAGCGTGATCCTGGAAACGCTGACTGATCACGGCCGACACTATGCAATGGCTCAGCGCTTCATCCCGGAGATCAGTGCCGGTGACAAACGCATCCTGATGATCGACGGCGAACCCGTGCCTTATGCCTTGGCGCGTATTCCCGCACCCGGTGAGGCGCGCGGCAATCTCGCCGCCGGCGGTCGTGGTGAGGGTGTGGAACTGTCCGCGCGTGATCGTTGGATCTGTGAACAGGTCGGTCCGGCATTGCGCGCCAAGGGTTTATATTTTGTCGGCCTGGATGTCATTGGCGACTATCTCACCGAGATCAACGTGACCAGCCCGACCTGCATCCGCGAACTCGATAAACTCTATGGCCTGGATATCGCCGGGCAATTGATGGACTGCCTTGCGGCAAAACTTCGACCACATTAAACGCTGATGCATCGCTACATAAAACATTTGGCACTCATCTTCGTTGCGCTCCTCATCGGCGCCTGTAGCCGCCCACAACCGGGTGTACAGGAACAGCAGTTCGTTGCCTTCGGCACACTCATCAGCGTCACGCTCTACGATGTCGATACAACACAGGCACAAGACTCCTTTCAGAAACTCGAGCAGTATTTCAATCAACTGCACCATGACTGGCATGCCTGGGAACCGGGGCCGCTCGTCGATATCAATACTGCACTCGCCACACAGGGCACGGCCGAGGTGCCCGCTGTAATCCTACCGTTACTCGCACCGGCACAACGGCTGTCGCTGGCCAGCGGCAGCCTGTTCAATCCAGCCATGGGTGGACTGTTCGCCCTGTGGGGATTCCAGAGTGACGATCCTCCACGCGTGCCGCCTGCGGATTCGGCAATCAAAAACCTATTGGCACTGCATCCCAGCATGGCGGATCTACAGCTGAACGGCACATCGCTAAGTACTACCAATCGTGCCGTCAAACTCGACTTCGGCGCCTTCGCCAAAGGCTATGCCGCACAACTCGGTTGCGAGTTTCTGCACAAGCTTGGCATCGACAATGCCATTGTCGCGGTCGCCGGTGACATCCATGTAATTGGTAATCGCGGAACACGCGCCTGGCGCGTCGGTATTCGCAACCCGCGTACGCCCGGCATCATCGCCTCCACCGAACTGCGCGATGGTGAGAGCATCTCCACCTCCGGCGACTATGAGCGCTACTTCGATTATGATGGCACTCGCTATCACCACCTGCTCGATCCGCGTAGCGGCTATCCTGCGCGCGGCGCGATATCGGTGACCGTCATCAACAACGATGGTGCCGCCGCCGATGCCAGCGCATCTGCCTTATTCATCGCTGGCGCAGAGCGTTGGACTGAAGTTGCTAAGGACATGGGTATTGAACAGGCCATGCTGATCGATTCGCAAGGTGAGGTACATCTCTCACCCGCCATGGCCGCGCGGCTTCACATCGAAACCGAACCCGCGCCGAAGCTACTGATTCAGGAATTGCCTTGATGCGTGATTGGCTGACCAGGGCCGATATGCTGCTGCTTGTGTTCGTCATGGTCTTGATTGGTTGGCTGTATGTCACCATCTGGGGCGCCGACACTGCCGCGCTGGAGGTTGAAATATGGAGTCGTGGTGAACGCATAGAGATCCTGCCTTTGGCGGAAGACCGGCAACTCACAGTTACCGGCGTACTCGGTGATAGCCACATCGAAATCAAACATGCCGAGGCGCGCTTTGTAGATTCTCCCTGCTCGAACAAGTTATGCGTCTTACACGGCTGGCTGCAACATGCCGGCGAGACCACCGCCTGCCTGCCGAACCAAGTCAGTCTGCGCATCCTTGGACGTGATCCGCGCTATGACGCGATTAATTTTTAATTCAGGGGCGAGGTGCTAGGTTCTAGGGCCGAGGAAAACCCGCGCACATCCACCCTCGGCCCTAGAACCTAGCACCTCGCCCCT
>JBGSOE010000361.1:0-8233 GCA_041739295.1 Thiohalobacterales bacterium
AACCGGTGGTGCCCGCAACCAGCAGATGCGGCATGCGCCCCAGGTCCACGACCGTTGGGTGTCCGGCGATGTCTTTGCCCAACGCCAGCGTCAGCGGTGAACCTGCCTCCTCATAATCCGTTGACTTGATAATCTCGGACAGCGCAACGATTTCGCGCTTTTCGTTGGGGATCTCCAGACCAACCACTGATTTGCCCGGAATCACCTCAACCACACGCACGCTGATCGCCGACAGTGCCCGCGCAAGATCCTTGGCGAGATTACTGATCTGGCTGACCTTCACACCGGAGCCGGGCTGCATTTCGAAGCGCGTGATCACCGGCCCCGGACTGACTGCGACCACCTCAACCTCAACACCAAAGTCGGCAAGCTTCATTTCCACCAGACGCGACATAGCCTCGAGCGCCGATTCCGAATAGCCGCCTTCGCTCGGTCGCGCCGGGTCTAACAACGCCAGGGGCGGTAGCTCGGAATCCGATGGCGGATCGAACAACAGCACCTGACGTTCCTTTTCCTCGCGCTGGCTAACCTCGACTTTTTTGATTATCGGTTCAATGCGCGGCGGCGGGCGGTTTTCGATCTTCTTCTTTTCCTCCTGTACCACCTCTTGGCGTTCCATGCGCACTTTGCGAGTGGCCAGGTAATCCTGCAGTTGAGCCATACGTTCACGCGCCCACGTCATGAACCGCAATGTCAACCGCCCAGTACGGTCCATTACGCTTAGCCATGACAAACCGGTGAACAGTGTCACGCCGGCCAGAAACAGGGCCAATAGGAACAGCGTCGCGCCTACGGTATTGAAAGAGCCACTAAAACCACCCGCAAGTTTTTCTCCCAGGATGCCGCCCGCGGAAGCCAGCGGCAGCACGCCTTGAGGCAGGGTGAAATACAGCGCGGCAAGCGCACAACCTGAACCGACGGTAAACAGGAAGCCCAGCCAGCGCAGCCCTAAAGTCTGGTAATCGATGTCCCCGTCCGAAGTGCGGCCGCGAAACACCAGCCAGCCGCTGTAGCCCACCATGATCGGAAACAGGTAGGCAAGGTAACCAATCAGATACAGGAACACATCCGCAAACCAGGCGCCGACCCGGCCACCGACATTGCGGACATCGGAATAGGCGCCCGTATGTGACCACCCTGGGTCGTTGTAGCTGTAGCTCATCAACGAAACCAAGAGGAACACTGCCAAGGCAGAGAGGACGATTAACGCACCTTCGCGCACACCACGGCTGACATGGTGCGTGAGCGGGGCCGCACTGGGGGTTTTCTTGCGTGCTTGTGCCAAGTTAAGACTCTAAAGTAATGAAAATATTTACGGGATTGTATGTTCGATGCCGACTCATGACCACCCATGTCCGCGCCGCTTAGGCGAATGCGGCCCGTACGGCCGGATGACACAGCGCTCCCGCCTCGACGTTGATGCCTTTCAGCAGCGCAGGATCCTGGCGCCACGTGCTATTACCGGCCAGTTGCAGGGCATAGGGCAAAATGGCGGCAGAGAGCGCCTGCGACGCGCTGCGTGGTACCGCGCCGGGCATATTGGTGACACAGAAATGCAGAATGCCATCGACGACATAGGTCGGATCGGCATAGGTGGTTGGCCGGGTGGTCTCGATGCAGCCACCCTGATCAACAGAGATGTCCACAATCACACTACCCGGTGCCATGGTGCGCACCTGGGCGGTGCTGACCACATGGGTCGCCTTGGCTCCGGGGATCAGTACTGCGCCGATCAACAGATCGGCTTCGCACACGGCACGAGCCACCGCATCGGCATAGGGATAGAGTGCAGTGACATTCGGACCCAGGGCACGCATCGCCTCTAGCCGGTCACGTTTGCGATCAAACACCGTCACCTCGGCACCCAATGCCGCCGCCATCGCCGCGGCATTGCCACCGGCCTGACCGGCACCGATCACCATAACCTTGCCCCGCTCGGCACAGGGTAGCCCCCCCAGCAGCAGGCCCTTACCACCCTGCGGCTGATGCAGCAAATGAGCGCCAACCTGAACAGCCAAACGTCCGGCGATATCACTCATGGGCGCCAGCAGTGGCAGTGAGCCGTTCTGTTCAACGGTCTCGAAAGCGATAGCCGTCAATCCGATGGCCTGCAGCCGTTCGGTAAGCGGACGATTGGCGGACAGATGTAGATAACAGAACACTATGTGCTCAGCACGCAACAAGCACAGATCACCCTCGATGGGCTCTTTCACTTTCACAATGAGTTCGGCACTGGCATACAGTTGCTTCGCATCAGGCAGTACGATGACCCCGAGATCCGTGTAGGCATTATCGGGATAGCCAGACTGCAGGCCGGCATCCTGTTCAACAAACACGGCATGGCCGGCGCGCATCAGATCTGCGCAGGCGGCTGGGATCAACCCTACCCGCCCTTCCAGTGGTTTGATTTCCTTTGGTACCCCAATACGCATGCCCGCTCCTTTACCCTCGTTGTCAAAGCCCTTAGGATACCCACGCTGTCGGCGCCGCCTCGAGGCGCTCCCGCCCGATTCAAAAGCCAGCATTCAACAATTTGTTATCACTGTGATTTATCTGGGAATCTTCACCCCCGTGCACGTCGGAGTCATTATACATGAGCACACCTAAGCACTGTCGCCTGCTGATACTCGGGTCAGGCCCGGCCGGTTATACCGCAGCCATTTATGCCGCTCGCGCGAACCTGAAACCAGTCCTCATCACTGGGATTGAACAGGGTGGTCAGCTCATGACCACCATCGAGGTCGAAAACTGGCCTGGTGGCGCGCATGATCTGCAGGGACCACAGTTGATGGACGCCATGCGTGAACATACCGCGCGCTTCGACTGCGAAATCATCTTCGATCACATCCACTCCGTGGATATTAAACAGCGCCCCTTCACGCTGACCGGCGATTCCGGCGTCTATACCTGCGATGCACTGATCATCGCGACGGGGGCCTCGGCACAGTACCTGGGTTTGCCCTCCGAAGAGGCCTTCAAAGGCAAAGGCGTATCTGCCTGTGCAACCTGTGACGGCTTTTTCTACCGTGGACAGAAGATCGCAGTGATCGGCGGTGGCAACACGGCGGTTGAAGAGGCATTGTATCTGTCCAACATCGCCGAGCATGTCACTGTGGTGCACCGCCGCGATGCGCTGCGATCGGAAAAGATCCTGCAGGATCGTCTGTTCAAAAAGGTCGCGGAAGGCAAGGTCAGTATCGAATGGAATCACGTTCTTGATGAAGTGTTAGGTGACAAGAGCGGCGTGACGGGCATGCGCATCAAACACGCCAAAAACGGTTCCACCAAAGATGTTGATCTGATGGGCGTGTTCATCGCTATCGGCCACAAACCCAATACTCAGATTTTTGACGGCCAGCTGGAAATGGCGCATGGCTATATCCGCGTGAAAAGCGGCAATGAGGGCGATGCCACTGCCACCAGCGTGCCGGGTGTATTCGCCGCCGGTGATGTCGCCGATCATATTTATCGTCAGGCCATTACCTCGGCTGGTTCCGGCTGCATGGCGGCCTTGGATGCCGAGCGTTACCTCGATGCACTGGCTGAAAATAAAGGTTAAGACGCACGTGCTGCGATAAAGGACATGCAACTACAGATCGTCGATAATCTCGACGCCATTCCAGCTGCCGACTGGAACAGGCTTGCCGGCGACAGCAATCCATTTCTCGCGCACGAATTTCTGAGCGCACTGGAACATCATCAATGTGTCGGTGAGAAATACGGTTGGCTGCCGCGGCATCTTGTTGTCTACGACAATGAGCTGCTGGTCGGTGCTGTTCCGCTTTACCTCAAAAATAATTCTTACGGCGAATTGGTCTTCGATTGGGCCTGGGCCGATGCCTATCAACGCGCCGGTCTGCGCTACTATCCCAAAGCCGTCGTCGCTATTCCCTATACGCCAGCGACCGGCCCGCGCTTGCTATTGCATCCCAGTACGGATGCAGAACAGGTCAGCCAGCTGTTGATCGATGCGGCACTCGAACTGAGCCGCGAGTTGGAACTGTCCTCCTTGCATTGGTTATTCCCCAACGCAACGGACACTGCCCGCTTGCAGGCACGTGGTTTTCTGCTGCGCAAAGGTGTGCAGTTTCATTGGCAGAACCACGGCTACCGCGACTTCGATGATTTCCTGGGGCGTTTCACCGCGCAGAAACGCAAGAAGCTAAAACGCGAACGCCGTCGTGTTGAGGAACAGAGCATCGAACTGCGCACGATTCACGGTCACGAGGCCAGTGAACACGAATGGGAAATCGCACACCGATTCTACGCCTCCACCTTCGACCGCAAATCCGGCACCGCCACCCTGAGTCTGGGATTTTTCCGCGAGATCGGCCGCACCATGGGCGACCGCGTGGTGCTGATTTTCGCCTACGACAAGGACCAGCCGGTCGCCTGCGCCATTAATCTGCGCGGACGCGACGCGCTCTACGGCCGGCATTGGGGCTGTAACGCGGAATATCATAGTCTGCATTTCGAGGCCTGCTACTATCAGGGTATCGACTATTGCATCCGCAAGGGTCTACAGTTGTTCGAACCAGGCGCCCAGGGTGAACATAAGATCAGTCGCGGTTTTCTGCCGACCACAACTTGGTCGGCACACTGGATTGCCAATACGCAATTCCGCACTGCGATCACTGACTATCTGCAGCGCGAGGAGCGCGCCATGTTTGACTACGCGGACGAACTTTGCGAACACAGCCCCTATCGGGCCGACGCCTTTGACAGCGCATCGGATGCCCTATGAGCGGACGCGCACCCTATTGGTTAGACCCTAACGATCCGCAGGCGCCATTTCCACCCGTGGAGATGGCCTTACGGGATCCGGACGGCCTGCTCGCCTTGGGCGGTGATCTTTCGCCGGAGCGTCTGCTGCGTGCTTATCGCCTGGGTATATTCCCTTGGTACAGCGCCGGGCAACCGATTCTGTGGTGGTCACCGAACCCACGCATGGTGATGCGTCCGGTGGACCTTAAGCTTTCCCGGAGCCTGCGCAAGTCGCTGCGTAAGGGATTATTTACCATCACCTTGAATCAGGCCTTCAATGCTGTCACAGCGGGCTGTGCAGAGCCTCGCGATGATGGGCGTGGGACTTGGCTATCAGGTGAAATGCGGCAGGCATACGGGCAGTTACACAGCCTCGGCTATGCCCATTCGATCGAAGCCTGGCAAGATGATCAGCTGGTTGGTGGCTTATACGGTATCGCACTGGGTCGGGTGTTTTTCGGTGAATCCATGTTTGCACGGGTCACCGATGCCTCCAAAGTGGCCTTTGCTCACTTGGTACGCCAGCTGGCACGTTGGAATTTCGAGTTGATTGATTGCCAGGTGCATACCAGTCATTTGGCCAGCCTCGGTGCCACCACCATGAGCCGACACGCATTCACCGAGCAACTCAACCGGTTAGCCACGGCACCAAATCATTCCGGGCCGTGGCAATTCGATGTGGATCTTGGCGATGATCATTGGCAGTGCTGACCGTCCAGCTGGGCATGACGTCTGCCAGGACATCGGGTTAGTCTAGCGCCTGCTGATCAGGGACATTTGTGTCATGAATGCACCGCGCCATCTCCAATTTTTTGCGACACCACCGCACCCCTGCCCCTATCTGCCGGATCAGGAGGCGATCAGCCTCTTTGCAGAACCCTCACTGATGGACAATAAACTCTACAGCCGCTTGGCCATATTAGGCTTTCGGCGCAGTGGCAGCCATGTCTACCGCCCGGCGTGCGAGGGTTGCCATGCCTGTATTCCGGTCCGTATCCCGGTAGCGGAATTCCAACCACAGCGTCGCGACCGCCGCTGCCTGGCAGCCAATACCGACCTGTCCCTGCAATGGGTGACGGCTGAATTCAGTCCTGAGCATTTCCAGCTCTACAGCCGCTACCTGACCGCGCGTCACCGGGATGGTGGTATGGACCAGCCCACGCCAGACCATTATCGACAGTTTCTGATGGGAAGCTGGAGCGACACCTGGTTTCTGGAGCTGCGCTTACAAGGCCGCCTGACCGCGGTAGCGGTAACCGATCTGTTGCAAGATGGAATGTCGGCGGTCTACAGCTTCTATGATCCAGCGCTGGGTCAACGTGGCTTGGGCAACTATTGCATCCTGCGCCTGATCGAGCTCACTCAGGCACGTGGACTGCCTTACCTCTACCTGGGATATTGGATTCAAGACTGCACGAAAATGGCTTATAAAGGCCGTTTCCGCCCCCTTGAAACCCTGATTAATGACAAGTGGATACCCTATTCGTAAACGGCTGCAAGGAGGCACCTAGTCAGTCCCTAAGGCTGTGTTTCAGTACCGTCGCTTAGCCTCTAAGCCCGGGCTGCATCTAATCACCAGATCAGCAACGGGGCATTCGGAGGATAACGCCATGTTGAGCTGCATCTACTACCTGACAACCTACTTTGAAAAGCGCCATCAGGTCCGCCCTAATCTGCTCTATTTCCACCCAGACCACGTCAGTCAGCTACGGAAATCCTTCTCTAACCCCGAAAACCTCGGGCGGATCCTCAATATGCTGCAGATGGAGCTGATAATCGATCACGAGGTCGTACATCCCCATGCCGGCTGGAGTCCGGCTGTGGAGCGTCGGACAGGCTGACAGCCGTAATATTTACCTTATCCGTAACCATTCCGGAATCCAGGCTCTTTCGGCTATAATGATTGGATCATTCCGCCACCACTAGGTTATACATGTCGAAGGAAGACCAGATTGAGATGCAGGGCAAGGTTGTCGATACCCTGCCCAACACGATGTTCCGCGTTGAATTGGAAAACGGGCACGTTGTCACTGCGCATATTTCCGGGAAAATGCGTAAGCATTACATCCGAATCCTCACCGGTGACAAGGTGACAGTTGAATTAACTCCCTACGATCTCAGCAAAGGCCGCATCACCTACCGGGCGCGCTAATCACTGAGCATCGCCCTCCCCGCTGTTGCTACGGATATTTGGCAATACTCGAACCGCTGCCTGCAGTTTAGTGCTGCCGCACATTGGCTTGACAAGCAACAGTACCCATCTATTGTTTAAGCTAGATTTCCCGACTGTAAGATTCCGCATCTTCCGCAGGCCTTGCGCGCGCCATGCGCAAGTTCCGCTCAAGATACGGATGCACTCCAACGATGACGATGGAGGACGTGTCATGAATGTACGGGATGTGATGGTAAAAACAGTCAGCTGCTGTAGCCCACAAGATGATCTTGAATCTGTCGCATTGCAGATGATGGACAACGACTGTGGTTCAATCCCAATCACGAATGAGATGGGCCAACCCATTGGTATGATCACGGATCGTGATATTGCCATTGCAGCGGCAGCGCGTCATAAGGCCCTATGGCAACTCATGGCGCAAGATTTCCTGACCAGCATGCCCATCTCCATCTGCTCAGTAGATGAAGATATCCGTTCGGCACTTGCCACGATGCAGCAGGCACGCGTTCACCGTCTGCCCGTCGTTAACGGAGAGGGTGAAGTGCTCGGAATACTGTCAATGGATGATGTAATCGGTTGCGCGGAACGCGGCGTGCGCGGCTTGGGTGCGCCTGAGTTATCCTACGATGATGCACTCATGGCGTTGAAGGCTATCTGCAAGCACCACTAAATCAGAGGTTCCTTAAAACAAAACATGTGTATTCCGGCAGGGCATTCCTGCTGGAATACACATCAAGCATTTTCCTCTTCGGTCACAATCTCGACGGCCAGGGTATCATCCTCGACGCGCACTTCAACGTGTCCGCCACCAATCAAACGACCAAAAAGCAATTCATCGGCTAGTGGTCGCTTAATAAATTCCTGCACCACGCGCGCCATGGGGCGTGCGCCCATCTTGGGATCATAACCTTTTTCGGCCAGCCATAGCCGCGCTGCCTCATCGACATCGATGGTCACATTTCGATCTGCCAGCTGTGCTTCAAGCTCATAAATAAACTTGTTGACGACCTGCGCAACGACTGTCGGAGCCAAGGGTTTAAACTGGATGATGGCGTCCAGACGATTGCGGAACTCAGGTGAGAACAGGCGTTTAATAGCCTCCATGCCATCGGTGCTGTTGTCCTGCGCGGTGAAGCCAATGGATGGACGATCCATCTCCTGCGCACCAGCATTGGTGGTCATAATAATAATTACACTGCGAAAGTCAGCCTTGCGACCATTATTGTCCGTCAGGGTGCCGTGATCCATAACCTGAAGTAATAGGTTAAAAACCTCAGGATGGGCCTTCTCAACCTC
>JBGSOE010000495.1:0-8355 GCA_041739295.1 Thiohalobacterales bacterium
CGCTTTGGTGTGCATACCCAATGATGAGATCATCATAGATGAAACACCAGATTATCGCCTATGCACTGCTGACTCTGACTTTCCCAGCCATGGCCGGCGAAGTTCAGGTCGCCGTCGCCGCCAACTTCACCGCGCCCATGCAGGTCATCGCCGCGGACTTCGAGAAGGCCACCGGCCACAAGGCGGTGCTGGCGTTCGGTGCCACCGGCAAGTTCTACGCGCAGATCAAAAACGGCGCGCCGTTCGACGTGTTGCTCGCTGCCGACGATAAAACCCCGGCCAAGCTGGAAGCGGAGGGCGCCACTGTAAGCGGCAGTCGCTTCACCTATGCCACCGGCAAACTGGTGTTGTGGTCGGCCAGTCCGGCGGGTGTGGATGCGCAAGGTGAGGTGTTGAGGCGCGGCGCGTTCAAACATCTCGCTATCGCCGCGCCGAAGCTCGCGCCTTATGGTGTCGCCGCCGTGGAGACCTTGGAAACGCTTGGACTGCTGAGTGCCATCGAACCCAAGTTCGTGCAGGGCGAGAACATTGCCCAGACCTATCAGTTCGTCGCCACAGGTAACGCCGAGCTGGGCTTCGTTGCGCTGTCGCAGGTGTTTGCGGACGGCAAGATCAAAAGCGGCTCCGCCTGGATCGTGCCGGACGAATTGCACAGCCCGATCCGCCAGGATGCCGTGCTACTCGCCAAGGCCAAGGACAACGCCGCCGCCAGGGCCTTGATCATCTATTTCAAAAGTGATGCCGCCAAGGCAATCATCAGGTCGTTCGGGTACACTCCGTAGGTACGAGAACTGCGTTTCAC
Organism: Thiohalobacterales bacterium; assembly: GCA_041739295.1. Classification (GTDB taxonomy): domain Bacteria; phylum Pseudomonadota; class Gammaproteobacteria; order Thiohalobacterales; family Thiohalobacteraceae; genus JAHJQQ01. Next base: position 803 of record JBGSOE010000495.1, read on the forward strand.
ACCAAAGCACGCAAAGAGCGCAAAGATGACATGAATGATTGTTCTGCTTTGCGCTCTTTGCGCTCTTTGCGTGCTTTGGTGTAACAATATCCACTCACACGGTTCGAATCGCCATGGACCCCCTCTTCAGCGCCGCCGACCTGTCCGCCATCTGGTTGACCATGAAGCTGGCCACGGTGGTCACGATCATTTTGCTGTTGATCGGCACGCCCATCGCCTGGTGGCTGGCGCGCACACGCTCTGTATGGAAAGGCCCGGTCGGTGCGCTGGTCGCATTACCCATCGTGCTGCCGCCGACCGTGCTCGGTTTCTATCTGCTGGTGACGCTCGGCCCCAACGGCCCGATAGGCCAATTGACGCAGACCCTCGGGCTGGGCGTGCTGCCATTCACCTTCGCCGGTCTGGTGGTCGGTTCGGTGATCTATTCGCTGCCGTTCGTGGTGCAACCGATACAGAACGCCTTCGAGGCCATCGGCGAACGCCCGCTGGAGGTCGCGGCGACACTGCGTGCATCGCCGCTCGATACCTTCTTCACCGTCGCACTGCCGTTGGCGAAACCTGGCTTTCTCTCCGCTACTATCCTCGGCTTCGCGCACACCGTCGGCGAGTTCGGCGTGGTGTTGATGATCGGCGGCAATATCCCCGAGCAGACGCGCGTGGTCTCGGTGCAGATCTACGATCACGTCGAAGCCTTGGAATACACCCAGGCACACTGGCTGTCGGCGGGCATGGTGTTGTTCGCGTTCCTGGTGCTGCTGGCGCTGTATACATTGAATCCGGGACGGCGGCGCGCATGAGCATCCACGCGCGCTTGCGCATTGATCACCCCGGCTTCGTGCTGGATGTGGATCTGCAAATGCCCGGTCGCGGCGTCAGCGCGCTGTTCGGCGCTTCGGGTTCTGGCAAGACCACCTGCCTGAGTGCCATCGCTGGGCTGGAGCGCGCCCCACGTGATCACGGGAGCGGTTATCTGGAAGTGAATGGCAGTGTCTGGCAGGACGATGCGCGTGGGATTTATCTGCCGACGCACCAGCGCAGGCTTGGCTATGTGTTTCAGGAGGCCAGCCTGTTTGCGCATCTCAATGTGCGCCGCAATCTGGAATACGGTATGCGCAGAGTCCCGGCCGCTATGCGCAAAGTGGATATGTCGCATGTGCTGGACCTGCTCGGCATCGCCGCACTGCTGGAGCGTATGCCAGCTCGTCTCTCGGGCGGCGAACGTCAGCGCGTGGCCATCGCCCGTGCGCTGTACACCAGTCCGCAACTGCTGCTCATGGACGAACCGCTTGCGTCGCTGGATCTCGCGCGCAAACAGGAAATCCTGCCGTATCTGGAACGCCTGCACGACGAGCTGGAAATTCCCATGCTCTACGTCAGTCACGCGCCCGACGAGGTCGCGCATCTCGCCGATCATCTGGTGGTGCTGGAACAGGGCCGCGTGCTCGCCAGTGGTCCGTTGAGTGAAACCCTGGCGCGTATCGATCTACCGATCCGCCTTGGCGAAGACGCCGGCGTAGTGTTGGAAGGCGAGGTGGCCGAACGCGACACGCACTGGCACCTCGCACGCATCGCCTTCGTCAGTGGACACGATCTGCATGTGTGGGTGCGCGACAGCGGCGTGCCCCTCGGTCAGCGCGTGCGCGTGCGCATCCTCGCGCGCGACATCAGCCTCGCACTGCAAACACACGCCGACAGCAGCATCCTCAACGCCCTGCCCGCGACGGTCGAACAGATCGCCGACGACAGCCATCCCGCACTGGCTTTGGTACGCCTCAACGCCGGAGGCATGCCGCTGGTTGCGCGCGTCACGCAACGCTCCGCCGCTCATCTGCAATTGCATGCGGGTCAGAAGCTGTGGGCGCAGATCAAGGCGGTGGCAGTGGTGGGGTGAGGGGGTGTAGGCGTGTGGTCTACTGGAGTCGCCCCATTCTTGCCTTCCGAAATCGTGAACGATATTGTTGTTAAGCACCAATGTAATCGTTGTATTTATTCCAGGGACGGAACGTATGAACAGCATTCCGAATGCGGCCAGCGCCGTCGTTGACAGCAGAAAGCTGCGGGACTACTGTCTCAGCATGGAGCATCCGCGAGGCCGTCATAAGGCCCGCGTGTTCCTCGCCTCGCTTGGATTGACACGTGAAGACGCCGGGTTCCTGCGCACTCAGTTGCTTGAAGCGATCCTGTCGCAAACGGCCGTTGAAATCAACAGTGATCGGTATGGGCGGCGCTTCCGTGTGGATTTCACACTGGATACAGGGCGACGTGCCGCGTGGGTTCGTAGCCTGTGGATCGTGCTGTGGGATGAGGATTTTCCGCGCTTCACCAGTTGCTATGTTCTGTAGGAGACAACATCTATGTGCGAAACGATCAAGCTGCTGGATGTCGTGGCACTTGCCGAGGATATCCCGCAACATGGGCTGACACGCGGCCAAGTCGGCACGGTGGTGGAACTGCTCGCCCCCGGGGTCTTTGAGGTCGAATTCTCGGATGATGATGGCCATGTGTACGCCACTGCCGCACTGAACAACGAGCAGTTAATGTTGCTGCACTATCGTCCCGCGCATTCGGCCTGACGGGATGGGAAATGAGGGTGCCACATCGGGAATATAAATCCGCGCCCTTTATTCGATCATTTTTGTGGTGAGTGCCATGGCCGAACCGAAAAACCGCATGCGACCGGTCCATCCGGGTGAGATTCTGAGAGAGGACGTGCTGGAGACAATGGGCCTGAGTGCTAACGTACTGGCGCGCGAACTCCGTGTCCCGGTCACACGGATCAGTGAATTCTGTACGGTCGCCGGGCGATTACCGCCGACACGGCGTTGCGCCTGGCGCGTTATCTCGGCACCACGGCACAGTACTGGCTGACCCTACAGGCAAGCTACGATCTCAAGATTACCGAGCAGGCGTTGGGCAAGCAGATTGAACGGGAAATTCATCCGCGCGAACCGGTGGCGGCATGAACACCGGCCGCGTGATGCTGTAGGACTGGACAGATTCAACAGGGGTGAGATATGTCGAACGTTAAAGAGAAAATGACTGAGGTGATCCAGTCTCAGCCCGAGGACGCAACGGGCGGGGAGATCATGCGTGAGTTGTGGTTCGAGAGAATGATAGAACGGGGGCTGGAGGATTCACGCAAGTGGCGCGTTATATTAAATGAAGACATGGAACGTCGGATTCGTACGTGATGGATAAATAGATCCGTCCCGGAATTTAAAGCGGACATTCGTAGTGGCTACACAAATTCAATTGCTTCGATTCTTGGTGGCTGGGCTCGACGACAAAAAAACGTCCCATAGACTCGAAACAGAATATCAGCGATGGTCCGTTTGTATTTTGCTTTAGGCTCCCTAACAGGGACCCAAGTCCTTGGTTCCATTGAGAGTGAATTAATTATGGAGCCCAATTGCTCCGTTTACAACGGAGCTTTTAGGCTCCCCAATTGTAGTTAGGCATCAGAATCCGCGTCATGCCAAAGAAGACTCCTTGCTCGATTCCGGAACCTGCCTCTATCGCTGCCATACAGCAGATAGCGCTAAAGGAGCCGGATCATCAACGCCAAGAAATTGCCGATTACGTCGAGTGGCAGGTTAATAAAGGCGCGGAAACTCAGCACAAAGTTCTTCACCTCGAACGAATCAAATCAGAGGTCGTCTTCGGAACGGAGCACGTCGCCTGGGATGTTCATACGGATGAACCGGGTCGCTGGTGGGTAATCACTGGGCCAACGAATCTCTATTCACAGCAGGCCTTTCCATCACTCGACTACACGCTTTCCTTTCATGTAGGCGTGATGGCCCGAGTCGCTGCTCGAGATGCAAAGCGCGCCCCACCATCTCGCAAAGATCGTCTGCGCTCGGCATGGCGGCGCTGGGAAACAGCAACAGATGCTGTAGACCTTGCCCAAGAGGCAGAAGACTTTCAAGCCGTCGGCATGCGTTGCCGAGAGACGCTCGTAAGCCTCGTCAAGTCTCTGCAGAAAGACATCAAACTGCCTGAAGGCACAAATATCCCAAAGGCTGCAGACTTTGTTGGCTGGTTCACTCACATCGCTCAGCACTATGCAGGTGGCGCGAGAAACGAGCACATTCGCAGCTACCTTAAGACGACATCCAAGGAAACCTGGCAACTTGTGAACTGGCTGACTCACACATCGAAAGCCAGTTTGCATGAGGCGCATCTCGCACTCGATGCAACGTCCAATTTATTGGGAATGGTCAGTCTTGTAGTCATTCAAGCTGAATCAGCCGCACCGCAAACTTGCCCCAAGTGCAACTCCTACCGCATCGTCGCCGTCTATGAGCCAGATATCGGTCGAGATCCGCCATATGTCAGCCTCTGTGAATCATGCGGTTGGAACAACCACGATGAAGCTGATGCCTAACCCTTCAATCGAGAGGACTTGCCCCGGCAAGCCGGGTCAAGCCTCTCATCTCAAACGTTAGGCCAATATGACAATCGACACATCCGGAAAGTGGTGGAAGGGTTCAGCCCCAGAGGACCTTGAGGAGTACCTACATGCGTTCTCCGGTCAGTCATACCCCATCCACGAATTTCGTCTCGTTAAGTGTGAATGTGGTTGTGATCACTTCATTCTCGAAGCTGACGGTGAAGAATCAGTCGCTCGTCGCACCTGTGCCTCGTGCGGCAAGGTGCACTACATCTGTGATAGCGAGGAGTTCTGGGAAGAGGCAAGCCCGAAGAAGTACAAGTGCGTCACCTGCCGCTCGCCTCAAGCTAACGTCGCAGTCGGGTTCGCACTCTATGACGACAAGAGCGCTGTTCATTGGCTATACGTAGGCTGCCGTTGCGCAAAGTGCGGTGTGCTCGGATGCATAGCTGATTGGAAGATTGGCTATGAACCATCGTTGCATTTGCTCACCGAGGCCTAACATGGCGCTCAACCTCGCTCCTTTCAGTCGCTGGACGCTGCGCGATAAAGCCGCGCAGCGCCGGTTAGCTCTACTACATGGACTCCCCCTACAGTCAAGCAACGCCGATGTCATAAAACCAGGGACAGACCACGTTTTCCAGCTTCATTACTCAATCGTTCACAGAAAACCGTGGTCTGAGCCTGAGGTTTCCCCGCATATTAGCTGACGCTGGAAGCAGGATTATTCGCCTGCCTTCGAAGTTCTGTCATTGCGTCGGCTATCTTCATCGTCAAGCTACATCGTGCGTTGAATGCTACATCCAACACGCGTCTGCCGAGCGTGAGCACTGAGATCTCTGGACGATCAGGACGCCGTGTTGCGGTGTAGTGAAGCTCGAGTTGCTGTTGACGTGCACTTTCTCCCAACAGACGTTGGACAAAACTTGCCAGATGTACCAATAAGAGCAACATCTCCAGACGTGATGCACTCCGTGAGCGCGCACTACATAGACCAAATCCCACCCGCAGGTTCTTGGTGTCGCGGAAGGACTGCTCTATGCGCATGCGTTGGGCGTACAGCTTAACCACCGCCTGTGCAGAGAGATGTGTCAGTGTCATGCTGGTTACCAGTAACCAAGGTTCGCGGGCTGCACGGGCGTTGTGGGTACTGGACCGGCTCGCGCGTCGCTGGCCGTGAATCGTTACGTTGTGTCGATCTTTAGGGGGACGCTTGGCCAAGATCACGCGCGCAGGTACCGGATTACTGCGCGCATAGGCGCCTGCCCCGAGGTCTCGCGCCGTGCACGAGGCTTGTGTGTAGAACGTGCGTGCCGGTTGCCAACCGCCGTCCTTACCGAGGCGGATACGGTTGATGCCACGCACCCGACCCAGCCACGCCCAACCTTGCCCCGCGATCAACTGGAACCAAGGTGAGTGGAAACCCGCATCGGTCATCACAATGACATGGCATCCCGAGGGAATAAGGCGACGCAGTTGTCGAACAAAGGCCCGATGAACCTGTGGATGTCCTAGCCGCTGTTGCGGATGCACCTCTTCGTAGAGGGTTACCGAACGCCCTTCAAGAACGACGCTCGCGCGCAGCAAGTGCCAGCGTTGATCCGGTGTCACGACCGACCAGTCCACCACCACGAGCCACTGGGTGACACCCTGTAACCACTGTTGCGCCATGGCCTGATAGAGGTCTGCCCGGCGGCGATGTAATGCGGTGTTACCCAACAGGCGATCAACACACTTGAGCCGATGTTTAAAGGCACAGGGCCGCGACAGATGCAGCGCTACGGCCGAGAGGCTAGCGCGCCCGCCGCATAAGAGCGCTGCCGTGACGCCCATCAACGCCTGGGCGCGCTTGGCATGCAAGATCTCCAGGCAGGGAGCCAGTACCCGAGCTACCATAGTAAGTACATGCATGGCACACCTCTCTTGTTCGCTTCGACAACGATAAAGTGAGGACTAACGTGCCATGCATGTGCTGTTTCTAATTCAAGGTAGTACACATCTTATTGATGTGCAAAGATACTTTGCGGGGAAACCTCAGGGTCTGAGCCCCAATTTACGCCAATTCACGCCATGTCCCCAATTCACGGCATGATCCGCCAGGACGCCATGAAAAGTTGATTCTGAAGAGCTGAGGGAGTAGCTATATGAGTCTGAACCCCAAAGGAGGGACGGTCATGAGTGCGCATACCAAAGACATCAGGCAGGCCCTGCATGCCCTGGCGGATCAATTGCCGCAAAACGCAACCTGGAAGGACGTTGCCTACGAGGCCTATGTGCGGCAAGAGATCGAAGCCGGTCTGAGCGAGGCCCGGAGCGGCGACTTTGCCAGTGCGGACGAAGTGCGGGAGACCTTCGCCAAATGGGGTGTGCAGATTGAAGCTGAAATGGACTAAGCGCGCGTTGCGGCAGTTGATTCACGCACAAGATTATATCGCGAGAGACAATCCATCCGCCGCCAAGACCGTCGCGGAACGGATAATCGATGCGGCGAACCTGTTCATCGAGCAGCCGAAGATCGGACGCCCCGGCCGTATCGCCGACACGCGAGAATGGGTCGTAGAGCGAACGCCGTATTTGCTCGTGTACACCGTCCAGAATGGGGAAGTCTGGATCATCAGCGTTATTCACAGCAAGCAGGATTGGCCTGGTGCTTAGCTCCTGTGGGATAAGTGCAGAAAATATATCTGTCCCGGTTTTTCCAATCTACGAAACTACCGCTGAAGTCGCCTCGACCATCGTCGGTGAGTGTTATTGCTTTGAGTATTATTTAATACCAAAAGATACAAGCTGGCTTATCTGCGAAAATCACCACAACAGGATTATTGGGGTAGGAAACAGTGTTATTAAAAAGCTCGGTGAAGTTGCCGTATAACCAATCACTCCAGCCGACCGCCTACGTCGCTGGCGCTCCTTCGGCGTCGGCTGAGTTCAATCGTTAGGTTTCAAGAAAAGCAATGAAGCATTGGACCGAACCAAACGGAACCCTTCTTATTCGCATCCCAGTCGATTGGCAATATCTCAATCCAGCAATCGAAGGAGAAGAAGAAAAACCACCTTATAGTTTTCAGCCATATGAAGATGCTATAGGTTGTTTTCAACTAAGTTGCTATCCGCTATCAAGTGAGGCACCAAGGATCGCCAAAGATTATCCGAATGGCGT
>JBGSOE010000401.1:0-2737 GCA_041739295.1 Thiohalobacterales bacterium
AGGCGGAATAGCGGGCAATACCCTGAAACTCCGCGAGCTTGTCCAAGGCAAAGGCGGCCGCTTCATCGCTGGCCTTAGCGAGGGCGCTGGCGGCCAGCAAGGTGGCATGCAAACGGGCAGCACCGGTCAGACCCACCAACACCAGCAGCAGGGCAACCAGTGCCTCGATCAGACTGAATCCATAGTGGCGGTTCAGCATGTCAGAAGTCCTTCCAGCTGCCGGCGAGTTGAATCACCTCCAAGGGTGGGGGCTCGATGTTCGCCGGGCCACCCGGGAGCTGCCCGATATGCGCCAGATGGCTGCTCGGTCCCAGATTGTTGAACTGGCCGGTTACCGCCAAACTGCCATAGAGAGATACATCGCCCCAGGCGGGTGTGCCGGTGCAGTCGGCTTCTATATAGATAAGCCCGACGATTTCGGCGCCCCCGGAAAAGCGCGGGCAACCCAGTTCCGCGGGGATCACCAGGATGATCGGCCGTTGCGGGCTCCCGACGCTCTGACGCCATTCGCCCGCACTCAGATCGTCCGCAGTCGCCCACCAGTAATCGCGTTGATTGGGTAGCGCCGCAACCTGCTCGGCGGCCAGCGTCTGCAGTTCATCGCGGCTGACGCTGAATACATACTCCCAAAGACCGTCGCTGGGAAACGCCTCGCCTTGGAGTGTCCCGCCATGCACATTGGTACCGCCAATGAGCAGGCAACTCGCCTCACCGGATGCGCTCAGGGCAGGACCGGCATCGGCTAAGTCGGCCGCGGCGGGATACAGGTCACTGGCGGTGGAGAGATCGGCGCAGCCATCCACAATCAGCGGTGGTGCGGCTTCAGCGGCGGCCGTCAGTACACCGGTCGGTCGCAGATAGTGACTGACTTTTGCCGCGATCTCCGGGGCACTGGATGGTGACGCAGTGGCGCGCACCAAGATGTAACCCCGCCAGTTAGGCGTGCGTTCGAAGGTCAGATTGATCGCGAAGCTGTCGCCGCTGCTGCTATACATAGGCGGTGGGTTGGTTGTGGGTGTGGCGATATCAAGTCCACCGGGTAACGTCGTCCAATCCGGACGCTGAGTCTTTAACCAGACACTGCCGAAGTTGAGACCTGCATTGGCAGCTTGCTGCGCCTGATTCGCTAATAAAGTGTTGCGTGACATGCGTTGTTCAAGTGTAGCGGTGTGCGCCACGCTGATCGCTAATGCGATGCTGGCAATGATCAAGGCGAGACAGGTTAGCAAAGTAGCCGCGCCGCGTTGTGTTGATGCACGATAATCAGGGCGCTGCAGAGAGTAGTTTGTCATTGGCGAGGGCCACGCTGTTAGTGAGTTGATGAGTGATTGCTGTGTCACTTCGACTACGCGCCTGTAGCGCAATATTGACACTCCGTCGCAGCAAACCGGGATCGCCGGCAGTACAGGCTTGCTCAACATCGAGAAGATTGATGCAAGTCTCTTGGAGTCCGAATTGCAGCACAGTAATCTCGGTATCCGCGTCTGTGACGGCCTGCCAACTACCGCTCGTGCAATTGAACGAACTACCACCGTTGCGCATCTGTATCTGTCCTGCACGCAGACGGAAACCAAACTGTTCCAGATTACTGGTTGAGGTTGTCGGGCCAGCCACGCCGCTGGGTCCGACGCCAACCTGTAGATCGCTGTTCAAGTCATAGCTGTAGAGGATGCAGGAATTTTCGATTTCACCGGTGCCTTGACCCAGTTGAAGATCATTGGCGTCTGTTTGGAAGGGATTTTCGAGGGGTGAAACAGTGCCCGGTGTAAAGGCCCAATAGCCGGCGCGACGCAGATCGTTGGTGAGCAGATCCAATGTGCCGCGCAATTCCTGATTGAGTCGGCTCAGTTGTAGTGTGTCCGACGTCGCCCGCAGATTCACAACATACAGTTGGAGTGCGCCGGCGATCACCAATAGACCAACCGTGCTGCCGACCATCAGTTCCATCAGTGAAAATCCGCGTTGCCTCAGCATGGTGAAAAACCTGCGGGACTGACGCTGTCCGCTGGCGCGCAGATGCGCACCCGTCCCAGGGTGCTGATGCGAATATCCAGACGCTTACCGCGCGTCGATTGCAACGCAACGGTGCCGGCGCGCGCGAGTCCGCGTAGCGGGTCGAACTCAGTGGTTTGACCGCTGCTGAAACGCGCGTCGATCAGCGTGACATTGAGCTGAGTATCGCCATCGGTGGTGTGTAATTGGCGATCATGCGAGAGGTCCAACAGGCAGGCGCGTGTACTGCGCCAGTCCTGCACGGTGCAATCGCAGGGCAGTTGTTGGCTGATGCCATAACACCAGTGTTCACCAGGCGCGAAACTCACGCCGATGGGAACGGCGGCATGACGTCGGATGGCCTCGCTGCGGGCATAGCGCAGATCCGCGGCGACCTGTTGCGCGGTCGCGCGCAGGCGCTGACTATCGATGAGGTCGGTGAAGGCGGGCAACGCCCAGGTGAGCATGATCGCCGCGACGGCGATCGTCACCATGAGTTCAATGAGCGTAAACCCGGAGCGTGCGCGATCATCCATGATCGAATCTCCAGTACCAGTCCTTTGGTGTGGGTGATTATAGCCACTGTCGCGGCTTATACTAGGGGCCTCTGATCATATAGTGTCCCGTCATTCCGGCATTCGCCGGAATGACGAATCAATCAGAGGTTCACTGGGCCGTTAACTCACAGCCAAGGAGGGCTGAGAATGAACCACAGAGACCGCGTGGCGGGTTTTAGTTTGATGGA
>JBGSOE010000410.1:0-3092 GCA_041739295.1 Thiohalobacterales bacterium
TGATCAGCAGTTTGAATTTATCACGCTCTTTCTGGGTGGCCTGATAACCGACCAGCATGCCGTATCCGCCGGACTCGTTGGCCGGCTTGACGACCATATTGTCGAGATTGGCCAGCACATGTTCGCGCTGTTTTTTGTCCATGCACAGATAGGTCGGTACATTGGGCAGAATTGCATCTTCATCGAGATAATATTTGATCATTTGCGGCACAAAGGCATACACCGCTTTGTCGTCCGCCACGCCGGCACCGGGTGCGTTGGCGAGCGCAACATTGCCCTTGCGCCAAGCGCGCATCAAACCGGGTATGCCGATCATGGAATCTTTATGAAACACCTCGGGGTCGATGAACATGTCGTCGATACGCCGATAGATGACATCCACACGGCTGAGCCCTTCAATGGTGCGCATGTACACACAATCATCTTCACAGACCACCAGATCGGAACCTTCCACCAGCTCCGCGCCCATCTGTTGCGCGAGGTAGGAGTGTTCGAAATAGGCCGAGTTGTAGATACCCGGCGTCAGCACCACCACTTCCGGATGCTCGCTCGGTCGCGGTGAGATAGACGCCAGGGTGTCATACAGCTGCGAAGGATAGTCATCCACCGGCATGATGTTGTAATCCTCAAACAGCTCCGGGAACACCCGCTTCATGACCTTGCGGTTCTCCAGCATGTAGGACACGCCAGACGGAACGCGCAGGTTGTCTTCCAGCACATAGATCGTGCCATCTTTGTCGCGCACCAGATCGGAGCCACAGATGTGCGCCCAGACGCCCAGCGGCGGACTGATACCGACGCATTGCTTGCGGAAGTTGACCGAGTCTTCCAGAAGTTCCTTGGGGAAAACTTTGTCTTTGATGATTTTCTGATCGTGGTATAGATCGTCAATGAACATGTTCAGCGCGCGCACCCGCTGCCGCAGCCCCTTATCGACCGGGTCCCATTCCTTCTTGGTAATCATGCGCGGGATAATGTCGAACGGCCATGCCCGATCGATGGCATTACCTTCTGTGTAGACAGTAAAGGTGATGCCTTGAGCGATGATGGAAAGCTCGGCCGCCGTTTTGCGTTCAGTCAGATTGGCATCGCTCAGGGAACGCAGGTAACTGCAGAGCGGGCCGGCACCCTCTCGAGCACGCCCGCCGCCCTTTATGAGTTCGTCATAGAGTCCTTTGACTTGGTAGTCCTTCCAGCGGATGGGCATGTTACATTCACCTGTGTACAGACTGCGGTTTAGGAGGGAGATGCAATCTTCTTGCCTGGGGCCATAAGGTACGCTATGACTCACAATTGCGCGACATGACCGCTGCATGGCGCGCTTTTATAGTGCATTATTTAATTCGCTGATTCAATTTGGACCAAAATACATAAAGGCACAGATTCATGACTTACTGTCTCGCCATTCGCACCGAAACCGGCATCGTCTTTGCCTCAGATTCGCGCACCAACGCCGGTGTTGATCACATCAGCACCTACAGCAAGATGAACATCTTTCAATTGCCGGGACGCCTGTTCGTGGTGTTGTCGGCGGGCAACCTCGCCACCACACAAGCCGTCATCAATCGCATTCAGCGCGACCTGGACGAGCCGGAAGCGGCACTGAGCCTAGCCAGCGTGAAGCATATACTGGACGCGGCGAAATACATCGGCAAGCTCAGCGTGAAGGCGCAGGAGGAACACGCCGACCCGCTGGAAAGGCACAGCATCAACGCCGAATGCAGTTTCATTCTGGGCGGTCAGATTGAAGGTAGCAGCCACGACATTCTCTTGATCTACCCGCAGGGCAACTGCATCTCGGCCTCCCCCAGCACACCCTATCTGCAGATCGGCGAGATCAAATACGGCAAGCCCATCCTGGACCGCGTACTCACCTCCAGGATCGTTCTGGAAGACGCCGCGCGCTGCGCCCTGGTGTCGCTGGACTCCACCATGCGCAGTAATATTTCGGTCGGTCCACCCGTGGAACTGTCGATATACCGCAAGGACAGCCTGAAGATCGACCGGAAGCTATCGCTGGAAAACGACTCCCCGGAATATGTTGCTATCAAGGACGCCTGGGGCAGCGGGTTACAGCAGGCCTTCGATCAGTTACCGCACTTCGACTGGGAAGGCTGAGCGCTATTTTACGTCCGCCACCATTTGGTGCGGGGAATATGTGATCGCAAGGAACTCATTGATTTTCAGGTCTCGGGCCCTTACGTGAAGCAACCACGTTGAATTCGTCGCTGGCGTCAGTTCCCGCGCCAGGGTCGCAAGCCGGAGTATCCATATACACTCGACTTAGGCAGACTAATAACATTGGCCAGCTAAGCGTGTGTCCTATGAAGCAGTCCGAAACCAACACAGACAGCCAAGCATGCGAGTGGTACTCCCCGGATCCGGATCGGTATGACGAATCCCGGACGCCGGACGGCGTACTGAAACCACATTGGAATTATTTCATCAAATCCCTGCAGCAGCTGGGCTGTGATGAGATGGAGCGCCGCCGAGAGCAAGGCGCGCAATTCCTACGCGAGAATGGCGTTACCTATAATGTCTACGGCGACCCCGATGGCCTGAACCGCCCCTGGGAACTCGATCCACTGCCCTTCCTGATCTCCAGCGAAGAGTGGGCGACTATTGAGGCCGGGCTGATCCAGCGCGCCGAACTGCTCAATCTCATCCTTGCGGACCTGTACGGTCCGCGCGAACTGATCCGCAAGGGTCTGCTGCCACTGGAGCTGATCTACAACCATCGCGGATTTCAGCGCCCCTGTGATCAGGTGCTCTTACCGGGCGCACATCAGTTGATTATCTATGCAGCGGAAATGGCGCGCGGCCCCGATGGCCGCATGTGGATACTGAACGACCGCACCCAGGCGCCCTCCGGGGCCGGCTATGCGTTGGAAAACCGTATGGCCATGACGCATATCCTGCCCAGCCTGTTTCGGGATTCGCATGTGCACCGGCATGCGATGTTCTTCCGTGCGCTGCGCAGCAGTCTGGCAGCAATCGCCCCTAACAACAAAGACGATCCCAGCATCGTTGTGCTCACGCCGGGCCCACACAACGAAACCTATTTTGAACATGCCTATCTGGCTGCCTATCTG
>JBGSOE010000472.1:0-13331 GCA_041739295.1 Thiohalobacterales bacterium
AGGATGTTCAGGCACTACATGAGCAGCCGGAAGGATTTTCATAGTCAGAGGACGAGACGTCGCAACATTCTAGGGAGCCTCTGATTAATTCGCTGAAGCAGCATCTGCCGCGTTGCAGCCGGGCTCAAAATACTCATTTACTCCGTGTAAACTCCGTTTTTTACTCGGTACTACGCACCTCGCCCTTCGGGCCGGCTAGCGCCGTTCTCTGCGCTTCGCTTCGAGTCGCCCGTCCGCGCCTTGCATCTGCTCGCTTGATCAAATTAATCAGAGGTTCCCTAGGTGAATACGCTTCTGCTCCGAGCAGGTTCCATTGCAAGTACGGTTGTCGCACAACGCGTACGATATGGAAAACCTCGTTGCAATGTGGGAAAAACTCCAGCGAAGGATGTGTGAGCTTTGCATAGTAGAGTGCAGTTATTCCGCGCTCTCCACTATGCATGCCCACAGACACAAGAATCGTTTCTTACTGCGTCGCCCGCAGCATCCAGGCGGTTTTTTCATGTACTCGCATACGGTCAGAGATCAATGCCGCCGAGGATTCATCACCGGCCTTCTGGGCAGATACCAGGGCCTCGCGACATGTTTTCACCACCAGCTCGTGGCCTGTGGTCAGGATTGCGACCATTTCCTTTGCCTTGGGGACGCCTTCGACTTCTTGGATAGAACTCAGCTCCGCAAACGCCTTATAAGTTCCGGGCGCGGCCACATCCAGCGTGCGAATACGCTCGGCAATTTCATCAACAGCAGTCGCCAGTTCGGTGTAATGTTCTTCAAACATCAGATGCAACTCGCGGAATTGCGGCCCAGTTACATTCCAGTGGAAGTTATGCGTTTGCAGATACAGCGTGTAGGAATCCGCCAATAGGTGTTTCAACCCCTTGGCGATATTGATTCGATCTTGCTTCTTAATACCAATATCTATCGTACTCATTACAATATCTCCCGAATTTAAAATTAACATTGATCCTATAAACCGCATTTGCCACGGAATCACACGGAAAAAAAACACGGACCAGATCATACGCTTCACGCCGGCACCGCCATCACCCGCAAGGTGGTGAATAGTCGCTCCAGGAATTACTGTGTTTCAGTGTCTTCCGTGTGTTTCCGTGGCTGAAATGATTTTTTTAAGTTGATGCACTACATAAACCGGCATGCCCCTGCCCCAGTCCAAAACAATCGCTGGAATGGGTGAGAAAGGCACAACTGGCGTTGGTCAACTCACCTGATCCAGTAAAATGCCCAAGGCATCCGCCACACCCTTGCCATAGGCCGGATCGGCCTTGAGACAGTTGCGGATATGATGCTTCTGCATCTCAACATCGGCACCACCCACGGAACGCGCGGTATTCTCGAATAACACCTTCTGCTGCGTCGGAATCATAAGACGGAACAGATCGCCGAGCTGAGTATAGTAGTCATTATTGTCCTCGCGATAATTCCAGTGATCGGCGGGAGCGCGGAGGTTCAGCGGCAGTTCCTTGACCTCGGGCTGTTCCCGCCATTCACCCCGGCTCTTGGGCTCATAGCCAATGGTGCTGCCAAAGCTTCCATCCACCCGCATGGCGCCATCGCGGTGGAAGCTGTACACAGGGCAACGCAGCCGGTTCACCGGGATATGCCCATGGTTAACACCCAAGCGGTTACGATGGTCATCACCATGGAGAACAGGCGGCCCTGCAGCATCTTGTCCGGCGAGAAGCTGATGTCGGGCACGATACTGGCCGGCGTGGCAATGGCGCGTTGTTGCCGCAGACGGCTCTCGCATTCAAGACACCGCTGTTACGCGCGTCTACCCCGCACAGGGCCCGGCTTCATCAAGTGTCCACGCGCCGCCAGTCAGAGGTACTTGAGACGGACTTTGATACTATCCACGTCAGACACCGCATCCTTCAGGGTTGCACCATCATCAGTGGAACCCACGATCACGCCTCTGCCTGAAACGGGTATCACTGTATCGATTTGAAAACGGCCAGCGGTGCCACGCAGGAAGCAATCCTCGTCGAAGTACAAACGATCCCCCCCCCCGGCCCGAGCTCGGCAGATGTGACCGTGTCAAAGCCAATCAGCTTCACGACGTCTGCTTGGCTATTGATCTCGATCGACTCGATGGTCTGCGCATCGGGGATGATCAGAACGGCTTTCATCTACACTCCATTAGAATCCAATCAGAAAATTCCACTTCGTTAAAATTGGAACACGTACTACGTCTGCCTACGGTGTCTGCCTGCTCTAGCTAGGCAGACCTTGTGATTTGTGTGTGGCTATCCAGATACTCCCAATTCAGCGGACGCCCATTGTCAGCAAAGCGATACAGAATTGGCGTAGCGGTGGGAATTTCGAAGCCCTCCACCGCTTCGACACTCATGCCGGACAAATCCATTATCAGGGCGCGCAGGGTATTGCCATGGGCGCTGATGAGAATACGCTCGCCTTGTTGAATGCGCGGCAGGATCTGTTGATGCCAGAACTGCATTACTCGCACACGAGTCTCGGCCAGATTTTCCACATCGGGCAATAGGTGCGGGTCTACATCGGCATAACCGGGATCGTTGATCGGATGACTGTTATCCTCTCTTGATAAGGGTCCAGCCCGGTCGTGGTAACCGCGCCGCCAGCGCCACACCTGGTATTCACCCGCTGCCGCCGTTGCCGCGGCCTTGTCGACCCCCTGCAATGTACCGTAGTGACGTTCGTTGAGGCGCCAATCCTGCTGTCTCGGCACATCGCCTTGCCCCAACTGCACAAGCAGAATCTCTAGAGTGCTGACGGCCCGCTGTAGACGTGAGCTAAAGGCGACATCAAAGCGATAGCCATTGCGCTGCAGCCATTCACCGGCCCGCTGCGCCTCCGCGACACCGGCCTCCGTCAAGGCCGGATTCGCCCAGCCGGTGAAACGATTCTCCTGGTTCCATTGGCTCTGGGCGTGGCGAATCAGCACCACAGGGACGGTTGCATACGCTGTCGGGTCGGTACTTCGCGAAGTTTTGTCTGTTTTCATGGCGATCACAATAGCCCGCCGACATTGATAATCATAATCGTTTATTTATACTAAACTGATTGATATTTCCTATTATTGAAATCGACGGCATCGGCACCATGAACCTACGCGACCTGAAGTACATCATTGCCGTGGCGGAAAGCCATCACTTCGGCAGGGCGGCAGAGCGCTGCTTTGTCAGTCAGCCGACCCTGAGCGGACAGATCAAGAAACTGGAAGACGAACTCGGCGTCGTTATCTTCGAGCGCACCAATCGCTCGGTGGAAATCACCCCGGTCGGCGAGGCCATCCTTACCCATGCGCGACGGATGCTGGAGCAGGCGGATGCTATTCAACAGCTAGCCCGCGCCCAGCAGGACCCGCTAGCCGGGCCGGTGCGCATCGGCGCGATCCCGACTTTGAGTCCGTATCTTATGCCGCTGATCCTGCTCCCGCTGAAGAAACAAATCCCGCAGATGAAACTGGTCCTCTCTGAAGAACTTACCGACACCTTGCTGCAACGGCTGCACAATCACGAAATCGACGCTGCCCTGCTGGCCACACCGGTGGAGGAACAGGACCTTGAATCACTGCCGCTGTTCGATGAACCGTTCTGGATCGCCTACCCGCGCGAGCATCCGTTTTACATCAAAGACAAGATCACCCTGCGCGATCTGGACAAAGAGAATCTCCTGCTGCTGGCTGAGGGCCACTGCTTGGCCAAACAGTCCATGGACGTGTGCCATATTCGGGAACGACAGGCACAGGGTGAGATGGCTGACCTCCGCGCCTCAAGTCTGGAAACCCTACTCCAACTGGTCGGAGCTGGGTTTGGCGTGACTCTGGTCCCGGCCCTGGCGATGCGCGGCCCCTGGACCAGAAGTAGCGGTATAGCGGCTCAACCACTCGCGATCGCGGACGCTGAACGACGGGTAGCACTGGTCTTCCGCCGCAGCTTCCCGCGCCGCGCCGCGCTGCAGGCCTTCGCCGACATCATTCTAGACAATTTGCCCAATACCGTGCAGCTCGTCAGCCGGGGCAAAGCGGCCAAGAAGAAGACGCAGAAGAAAAGTTAGTCTTTTATCGCGGGCCAGGTCCGCGCAGTCGGCAGCTTGCGCAGTCCGCCCTATGATTGCTTTCAACGATTGTTTTTATAGCTACAAACGATTTTATCTATCGTTACTCCGACCCGACAATATTCCCAACGAGAGCAGTCACTGGATTGAAAGGAGGATAAGGGCATGACCAAGACCTTGAGTTTCGCAGCAGTACATTTCACGGTGGCATTCAGCGTAGCCTACTTGATGACCGGCAGTGTACTGGTTGGCGGCGCCATTGCGTTGATCGAGCCGGCCATCAACACTGTCGCCTATCACATTCACGAACAGGTCTGGGCGCGATCGAACAAAGCAAGCAGCGATGTGTTACAGGGCCTTGCACAACCCATGTAATGTCAATGGCATCGCGCCCACGGAGGATCGGAATGTGTTCATCAATCATCAGCGTGCGCGCAGCCACGAAGGCTGACCTCGACGCCATCAATCGCATCATCAAGGCAGCTGTGATGACCTGGACGCTGCCGTAACGCGTCAAGCGCCTATCCTTGTCCAGCTACCGCTACACCGCAGCGGACTTCTCGCATCTTGTCATCGTGGTTGCCGAAGATGACCAGCACAACATCATCGATATCGCCGCCTGGGAACTCGCTGATGCCAAGGATGCACCGAAAGGACTGACCGCCCTGTTGCTGCATGGCATCTATGTCGACCCGTCCCATCACCGCCAGGGCATCGGTCGCCGCCTTTTCCTGGCGGCCGAACAGGCTATTTGCAATCACCACTGCGATGGCTTGCTGGTCAAGGCCCAGGAGGATGCCGTAGGTATTTTCATCGCGCTGGGTATGAACAGACTGCCGGTCGAGGATCCTTTACGCCACTACGCGAATCGTTTGTGGAAAAGCGCAGGGGAAATAGTGAAATTCTGCACAGCCTGTTATCGGCGCTCCGTTCTCGGCAGAGACCGGCTTTTGCAGCACAACCAAAACACTAAATGGTCATAGAGCCATTTACAGAGCGGTTTGACCGGTGTGTGGAGAAGAAGACTAATGAATGGTGGCTACGGGTGGATTTGAACCACCGACCTCAGCATTATGAGTGCCGCGCTCTAACCAACTGAGCTACGTAGCCATATTTGGCAAAGCGACCGGACAGGGCCGGGCGCGAAAGAGGCGAAATTGTAGGGGTTGGGGCGACGACTGTCCAGTCGATGGCCGGCCGAAGCGGTTACCATCCCCTCTCCCTACCCTCCCCCGCAAGGGGAGAGGGAATATGAAAGAAAATCCTTGGATTTAGACGTTGAAGCGGAAGTGCATGACATCACCGTCGTGCACCACGTATTCCTTGCCTTCCAGACGCATCTTGCCGGCCTCCTTGGCGCCCTGCTCACCCTTGCAGGCCATGAAGTCATTGAAGCCAATGACCTCGGCACGAATGAAACCTTTCTCGAAATCGGTGTGGATGACAGCGGCGGCCTTGGGTGCGGTATCGCCGACATGAATCGTCCAGGCGCGCACTTCTTTAACGCCCGCGGTGAAATAGGTCTGCAGTCCCAACAATTTGTAGCCAGCGCGAATGACACGGTTCAACCCTGGCTCATCCTGGCCCATCTCTGCGAGGAACACGCCGCGCTCATCATCATCAAGCTCGATCAGCTCAGCTTCGATGGAGGCACATACAGCCACGACTTCAGCGCCTTCCTCGGCGGCGAATTTACGCACGGCATCCAGCCGCGGATTGTTTTCAAAGCCATCTTCGGCGACATTGGCGATATACATGGTGGGCTTAATCGTCAACAGATGCAGATCGTAAACCTGCGCCAGTTCATCTGTGCTTAATCCTAAAGCGCGCACCGGCTTGCCAGTGTCCAACTGCACGCGGATCTTCTCCAGCAGCTCCAGCTTGGCCTTGGCCGCTTTTTCGCCGGTCTTGGCGACTTTGGCGGCACGATTGACCGCCTTTTCCACCGAGTCCAGATCGGCCAGGGCGAGCTCGGTATTGATGACTTCAATATCCGATAGTGGATCAACTTTGCCTGCAACGTGCACCACGTTGTCGTCTTCGAAACAGCGCACCACATGCGCAATGGCATCGCACTCACGAATGTTGGCGAGAAATTTGTTGCCGAGGCCCTCACCTTTGGAGGCGCCCGCGACCAGACCGGCGATGTCGACAAAATCCACAATCGCCGGTAACACCCTCTGCGGTTTTACAATCGTGGCCAGCTGATCCAGCCGCGGATCGGGCACCGGCACCACTCCGACATTCGGTTCGATGGTGCAGAACGGATAGTTCTCCGCTTGAATACCTGCCTTGGTGAGTGCATTGAAAAGCGTCGACTTGCCTACATTGGGAAGACCGACGATGCCGCATTGGATGGCCATATTGAATCAAATTCCTGCTGTTTAAAAACTATTCACACCAGAGAGCGCAGAGAACACAAAGATTATTTATTAAGAAAGCTCGATCTAATCCGTCATTGCGAGGCGCGTAGCGCCGTGGCACAAGCGAGCTTGCGAGCGCGGAACGCCCGCAGAGCGGCCCCGAAGGGGTGAGCGTAGCGAATAATCTCCAACCGACGGATCCTGCTTTACGAGATTGCCACGCTTCGCGCGCAATGACGGGTATCACTGGATTAATCGGGGTTTCCATAATTATTTTCTTTGTGTTCTCTGCGCCCTTTGGTGTGAAATTCAGTCGTTAATGCACGTTACGAACTGTGCAGTTTGTGCATCGCCCGTTCGAACTCACCGGCGATGGCCAGGGGCATGACGTCTAAAGCACGCATCATGGCCGCATCAATCTGTTCACGATCCTCACGACTGGGGCGGTGTAATACATAGTCCACCACCTGATCACGATTACCGGGGTGACCAACACCGATACGCAAGCGCATGAACTCCTGCGTACCGAGATGCTGGATCAGATCACGCAGGCCGTTATGTCCGCCATGACCACCGCCCATCTTCAAGCGCACAGTGCCGGGCGGCAAATCCAACTCATCATGAACAACCAGAATATCGGCCGGAGAAATGCGCAGAAAGTTCGCCAGCGCACCCACCGCCTGGCCACTGCGATTCATGAAGGTGGTTGGTTTCTGCAGACGACAGTCATGACCATGCAGAGTGCAACGCCCGACCTCGGCATGAAAACGCGCTTCTGGTCGTAAGGTGCAATGAGAGGCGCGCGCAAGCTCGTCGACGAACCAAAACCCGGCATTGTGCCGGGTCTGGTCGTGCTCCGAACCGGGGTTGCCCAATCCGACGATGAGTTGTACCTGCGTCAAACCGGGTCGACCCCGCCGTCAAAACAGCCTTAAGAGGTCTTACCCTCAGGGGCCGGTGTTGTTGCTGCAGCCTCAGCCGCCGGTTCTTCATCGGCAGCCTTCTCAACGCGCGGGTGATGAATAGCGAATACCGGCTGATCGATTTCGTGGCGTTCTTCTTCGCTCATGTGATCGAAGTTCAGCAGTTCCACCAGCGTAACGCCGGCTGGCAGCGTGAGCTGCGACAGATGGATGGATTCGCCGATGTTCAGTTGCGAGGCATCCACTGAGATGAACTCTGGCAGATCTTTCGGCAGACATTCCACTTCGACTTCAACGCGATTGTGGCTGACGATACCGCCATGCGTCTTAACGCCCGGGCATTCCTGTTCGCCCAGGAAATGTAACGGTACGTGCATGCGCAGGGTTTCGCCCGCCTTCACACGCTGCAGATCAAGATGCAAAACGACTGGCTTGGCTGGATGGCGCTGCAGATCACGCAGCACGGCCTGCTCAGCCTTGCCATCGATGATGATGGTCAGAATGTGCGAATAGAACGCCTCGTCTTCAAGACGACGCAGCAGTTCGTTGTGTCCCACAGTCAGATTCTGCGGCGCAGTGTCGCCACCATAGATAATGCCCGGCACCTTGCCCGTACGACGCAGGCGGCGGCTCGCACCTTTACCCATGTCGTTACGCGACTCGGCGTTCAGTTCAAATGAAGTAGCCATGATAAATCTCCACAAATGCCGCAGTTGCGGCTGTTACATGACCTCCCCCGCGACCAAGGGAGGGCTTTATACCAGGTGCTAGGTTCTAGGTACTAGGGCCGAGATAAAAACTTCTTGCTTCACCTCGGCCCTAGTACCTAGAACCTCGTCCCTGGTTTAATCCATAAACAACGAGCTGACCGATTCTTCCATACTCACACGGCGCATGGTCTCGGCGAGCATTTCCGCGATACTCAAGACGCGGATGCGCGAACATTCCCGCGCTGAACCGCGCAGCGGGATGGTGTCGGTCACGACCAGTTCGTCGAGCACCGAATTGTTCAAATTGTCGATGGCGGGCCCCGACAACACCGGATGCGTACAGTAGGCAATCACCCGCTTCGCACCGTGTTCCTTCAACGCCTTCGCCGCCTTGCACAGGGTGCCGGCGGTATCCACCAAGTCGTCGATCAACACGCAGTTGCGATCTTCAACGTCACCGATGATGTGCATCACCTTGGACACATTCGCCTTGGGGCGACGTTTATCGATAATCGCGAGATCCGCATCGTCCAGACGTTTGGCCAAGGCGCGTGCACGCACCACACCACCAACGTCCGGCGACACAACCATCAAGTCATCATGTTTCTGCCGCCAGATATCACCCAGCAGGATCGGCGATGCATAGACATTGTCGACCGGGACATCAAAGAATCCCTGGATCTGATCTGAGTGCAGATCAACCGTTAATACACGGTGCGCGCCGACCTTGCCGATCATGTCGGCCACGACCTTCGCGGTAATCGGCACTCGCGCCGAACGCGGCCGGCGATCCTGGCGCGCATAACCGAAATACGGAATCACCGTGGTAATACGCGTCGCCGACGAGCGCTTCAGCGCATCGACCATGACCAGCAGTTCCATCAGATTGTCGTTGGTCGGCTCGCAGGTCGGCTGCACCACGAACACGTCCTTACCGCGGACGTTCTCCATGATCTCGACTGCGATCTCACCGTCACTGAAACGATCGACCACCGCCTTGCCCATGGGCAATTTCAGATGATTAACGATGTCCTGAGCCAACTGCGGGTTGGCATTCCCGGTGAACACCATCATCCGGTTTTCAGTTTCTGACACGATGCTATCCCGTTATTCGCTTTGGCTATCAGTTCCACAGTGCACATTCGCAACGTGGCACTTCTTTCTGTTTGGCTGGGGCGCCAGGATTCGAACCTGGGTATGCGGGAATCAAAATCCCGTGCCTTACCGCTTGGCGACGCCCCAATAATCTCGCTTCAAAAACTCGTTACAGATGTCAGCAGATACCTACACTGCTCATCATTCAACTTCAGTGATGGCGCCAGGATGATTCGCGCCCTTCGGGCACTCACCCCCCCATTTCCTATCGGGGGGCCACCTTCGCTGCGCTGCGGTGTTCAAGCGCGCTGCGCGCGCTTAGTCGAACCTGGGTATGCGGGAATCAAAATCCCGTGCCTTTTGGCGACGCCCCAATTAATTCAGTTTCTAGGTGCTAGGGACTAGGTCCTAGCGTAAACATCTCAGGCCTTGGACAACGGTTACCAGCATCGCGTATTCCTCGACACTAGAACCTAGAACCTAGCGCCTGTTTTAACGGCGACCTGTTACAGCCCTGCGCGACAAAGCCGCGCCAGCCGTCGGGCAACTGCTGCAACGCATGCTGCGCAGCCTCGCGCGCGGGAAAGGCCACAAAAACGCAGGCCCCGGTCCCGGTCAACCGGGCCTGGCCGAATTGGCTGAGCCAATCGAGGAATTGCCCGACCACCGGATAGCGCTTGCGCACGACCGCTTCGCAGTCATTGCCACCGGCGCCCGAGAGAAAGTCGGGTATTCTGATGGGCGGCGTATGGCGTGTCAATTCAGGGGCCGAGAAAATCTCTGCGGTTGAAACTGTTACCGGCGGGACCAGGACCAGATACCAGGGCTCGGGTGGTGTAATCGGTGTGAGCTGTTCGCCCACACCCTCGGCCCAAGCGGCCCGACCGTATACAAAAACGGGCACATCCGCTCCCAGACGCAGCCCAAGTTCAGCCAGTCGATCCTCTGAAAAGCCGATATTCCAGAGTCGGTTAAGCGCGACCAACAGGGTCGCGGCGTCGGAGCTGCCGCCACCCAGCCCACCACCCATCGGCAGACATTTCTCTATCGCGATATCCACGCCCTGGGTCACGCCGGCCTCAGCCTGTAAGAGGCGTGCCGCGCGTACGCTGAGATCCTGGTCTGGCGCAACATTTTCCAGGGGTGTGATCCGCCGGATCACACCCCCCGATGTGATCTGTAAGCGGATCCGATCAGCAATATCCAGGAATTGAAAAACCGTCTGTAGGGTATGGTAGCCATCGGCGCGCCGACCGGTGATATGCAGAAACAGATTGAGCTTGGCCGGGGCCAGCCAGAGGCTAGGATCATTTCCGGGTTCGGCCGACATAGGCACCTCAATCCGGTCGGTACGCCGTCCAGGTATCGATCAGCAGGCGCGCATGCAGTCCTTCGCGCGACATTTCGATACGGCGCGGGAGCGATCCGACGCCGGGTTGCTCCTGGAACTCCGTATAGCGGATATCCCAGCCGTCTTGCAGGAGCTGTTGCGGACGACCGTTGGCGTCGCGCTCCCAATGCGCCTCACTTCCCGGCGCTTCCAGTCCCAGAACCCAATAGCGCAGACCACTCACGGGCAAATTCCACCCCGTGTGTCGGGCCAGCAGCGCATTCGCATCTTTCGACAAATCACGCACGCCATCGGCGCGCTCCAGCATGACGCCGGAAGCACTGCCGCGTAACCGCAACGCGCCTTGACCCAAGGGTCCACTCAAATCAGCTTGATAGTTTGCGCCGTTCTGGCGCCAGGTCAGATTGGCATGCCAGCCCTCTTCACCGGCACGCACAGCCATGCGCCCCTGTAACTCCCATGCGGTCCAGGCAGGTGGCGCCCAGCCTGTTGTCGGGCGCGGCGGAGACTGCGCACAACCTGTCAGTAACAGGAACAGCAGCCCTACGACAATCAATACGGAGCGCGGCATCACTTCAAGAATCGCCGCATCGTCTTTTGCAGAATCTGATTTATTGGATCAGCCTTACTGGCCTTCTCCCACAACGCACGCGCCTCTTTGTGTTTGCCTTGCTGCCACAGCACCTCGCCGTAATGCGCTGTCACTTCTGGATCGGCATTACTGAGTTCATAGGCGCGCTGCAATTGCACAGCCGCCTCATCCAGGTTGCCCATGCGGTAATAGACCCAACCCAGACTATCGATAATCGATGCTTCATCCGGCGCCAATGTCATGGCCTTCTTGATATAGTCCAGCGCCTCTGGCAAGCGGTCGCCATGATCGGCCAAGGTATAACCCAGGGCATTCCAGGCATGGAAGTTGTTGGGATCTTCCGCGACAACAGCGCGCAAGTCGCTCTCGGCCAGCGTCAGGTTGCCGAGTCTTTCCGCGAGCAGCGCGCGCGCATACATAACATCGTGATTGTTCGGTTGCTCAACCAGCGCCTGGTTGTAGAGATCCATGGCTTGCTGAAGTTCGCCGGCCTGCGTCAGGATGTCACCCTCAACCAGTATCAGGCGCACCGCTATA
The DNA here is from genome assembly GCA_041739295.1 of Thiohalobacterales bacterium. Lineage (GTDB taxonomy): Bacteria > Pseudomonadota > Gammaproteobacteria > Thiohalobacterales > Thiohalobacteraceae > JAHJQQ01. The sequence goes on from JBGSOE010000472.1 coordinate 11,631, forward strand.
CGCGGTTCACGCATGCGCAGTGACTGCAGTTGCCGACGCGCGCCGTCCATGTCCCCTGCATCCGCGCGGATTCCGGCGGCGCGTGTTTGCGCCTCCAGCCAGTAATCACCCTCGGTGACTTGGCTGTACCAGTCCAAGGCATCCTCTGCGTTGCCTTTCTTTTCCTGCACCCGCCCGAGGTAGTAACGCGCTTCCTGCTCTCGTTGTCCGAGTTCAATCAACTTACGAAAATCTTTTTCGGCGGCCTTCAACTGCTGCTGCTCCAACGCCAGCAGACCCAGGGAAAACCAGGCGTCGGCATGATCCGGCTGAAGCTTCACCACCTGTTTGAACTCGTCCATCGAGCCTTGCAGGTCTTGCATATCCAGAAGCAAACGCGCCACGGCCAGATGCAACTCGACATCCTTAGGCTGAACGACTAGCGCTGCCTGCAATTCCTGCAGCGCCAGATCGGCCTGTCCGGACTTGACGCGCACGCCCGCGCGCAGCACCAGGGCCTCAGATAATTTCGGCTGCAGTACCAGCGCACGCTCGACTTCCTTGAGCGCCAGCTCTGGCTTATCCGCATGCATGGCGAGGCGACTATAGGCGAGATGCGCTTGCGCGGAGTCTGGATGCTGCTGCGCCAACTGCGCGATCATTGACAGTGCCAGCTCGCGGTCTTCACTGCGCGCCAACAGCGCGGTGATGGATTGATAGGCACCGGCCTCATCGTCCGCGGCGGACAGCAGATACTCAAACTGATCCAACGCCTCATCGGAGATGCCTGCATGCAGAGCCAGCACAGCCAGCGACTGACGCGCCTCCAACTGCTCAGGGGCCAACTCCACCCAGCGGCGTGCAGCGGCCAGCGCGGCCGATTCATCCTTCGCGAACAAGGCGATGCGCAAGGCCCGTTCGGCAAGGCGCGGATCATCCGACAATTCGGCGGCGCGCTGATAAGACTCGACCGAGACTTCCAGTTGCTGGCGCTGACCGGCGACCTCACCGAGCAGGATATCGAACAGCAGATCGCCACTCAGCACATCGCCCTCCGCGGCCGGTGTCGCCGGCGCGGGTGTGGGCGCCGTCACCGGCGAGGGCACGGGCTGGGGCTTTGTACCCTGCATGGTCATGCCCGTGCAGGCGGCCAAGGGGAGACATAAGGTGATCAGGAGATACCGCAGCGACAGGCTCATCAATTTCGCTCTATAGTCGGTCAGGTGTCCCTAACCGGTCCCTGGTAACAATAAGGGCTGCTATTCTAGCAGCATGTGGGTACAAATCAGGCAACCGTCATTCCAGGCCCGCAAGGCCGCCCGACTCGGCTTGTATTCACCCCCTGCATCCCGCAGAATTTCCGGCTCATTCCAGCCGCAATCCCGTTCATGCCCCTGATCGCTCTTGGCATTAATCATCGCACTGCGCCGGTGGATATCCGCGAACGCGTGGCATTTCCTGCCGAGCGGTTGCCCGTGGCCCTGCGCGAGCTGACTGACTTGCCGCAGGTGCATGAGGCCGCGATCCTTTCGACCTGTAACCGCACCGAGATCTACTGCGGCCTGGAAAGTAGCGACAGCGCCGCGCTGGTGGACTGGCTTTGTAGCCACCATCAACTGAAACCGGACCAGCTCACACCCTATCTCTATATACATCCGGAGCAAGAGGCCGTGCGGCACATGTTCCGGGTCGCGGCCGGCCTGGACTCCATGATCCTGGGCG